>JBFFTZ010000237.1:0-4361 GCA_041571575.1 Gammaproteobacteria bacterium
CCACCGGCCCCCCGTGGCTATGAGCGTGTGATCGTCGACGGCAAGGTGTTGCTGGTGGAGATTGCGACCCAGGTGGTCCACGACGTGCTCAGCGACGCGGTTCTGCGCTAAGCGACCCAATCCGGTTTATCCAATTCTTGCGCCCGCATACCCGGGCGCGCGCAGCCCTGCGCAGCCAAATAATCAGCGAAAAGACGCCACCGGCTCTCATGGACAGGCTTGCTGACGTACAATAGCGGGCTAATTTTCCAGATTTACGTATTCCCCGGAGCAAGCCCATGAAGACAATTGTCGAGCCGTTCAAAATCAAGATGGTTGAACCCATCAAGGCCACGACGCCGGAAGAACGCGACGGCATGATCGCCGCCGCCCACTACAACCTGTTCAAACTTCGGGCTGAAGACGTGTTCATCGACCTGCTGACGGACTCTGGCACCAGCGCCATGTCCGCCGAGGCCTGGGCCGGCATCATGCGCGGCGACGAGTCCTACGCCGGCGCCCGAAGCTGGTATCGCTTCGAAAATGCCGTGAAAGACATATTCGGCTTCCAGCACATCATTCCCGCCCACCAGGGACGCGCTGCCGAACGCATTCTTTTCAGCCTGACGGTCAAGCCCGGCAACGTCATCCCCAATAACACGCACTTTGATACGACCAAGGCAAACATCGAATTTTTCAACGGCAAGGCCGTGGACATTCCCTGCCCCGAGGCCCGTCAACTGGATCTGGATCACCCCTTCAAGGGCAACATGGATATCGCCGCCCTGGAGCAACTGGTGACCGAGCACGGGCCCGAGAACA
Source organism: Gammaproteobacteria bacterium (assembly GCA_041571575.1). Lineage (GTDB taxonomy): Bacteria > Pseudomonadota > Gammaproteobacteria > Steroidobacterales > BM003 > CAKZML01. Next base: position 802 of record JBFFTZ010000237.1, read on the forward strand.
TACCCATGATCATGCTCACCATCACCAATAACTCGGGCGGTGGTCAGCCGGTGTCCATGGCGAATATCAAGGATGTCAGCCGCATCGCCAGGGCAGCGGGAATTCCGTTTTATATCGATGCCTGCCGCTTCGCCGAGAACGCCTACTTCATCAAGCAAAGGGAAGCGGGATACGAGAACGTGGCCGCGATCGATATCGCCCGGGAAATATTTTCCTACGCAGATGGCTGCACCATGTCGGCGAAAAAAGACGCCTTCGCCAACATCGGCGGCTTCCTGTGCACCAACGATGCCCAGCTGGCGGAGAGGGAAACAAATATTCTCATCCTGACCGAGGGCTTCCCCACCTATGGCGGCCTGGCCGGTCGAGATCTTGAAGCCATCGCCGTGGGTCTGCACGAGATCCTGGACGAGCATTACCTGCATTACCGTCTGCTATCCACCAGCTACGTGGTCAACCACCTGAAGGACGCCGGCGTGCCGGTGGTGTACCCGGCAGGCGGACACGCCGTCTACATCGACGCACGGCGTTTCCTGCCGCATATCCAGCCCCTCCAGTATCCCGGCCAATCCCTGTCGGTGGAGTTGTACCGGGAAGCGGGAATCCGGGGCGTTGAGATCGGTACCGTGATGTTCGGCTCCGATCCCCATACAGGCGAAGAGAAGGCCGCCCACTGGGACCTGGTGCGCCTGGCCATCCCCAGGCGCGTGTATACCCAGAGCCACATGGATTACGTGGTGGAGGCCATCGCCAACGTGTGGGAACGTCGTGAGGCTATCCGTGGCATGCGCATTGTCGAAGCGCCCGCCATGCTGCGGCATTTCAGCGCCAAGTTCGACTGGCTGTAAGGCCCGGGCGGACCGGCGCCCGGTCGGTCCGCCATCTCTTGTACCCGCCGGCGCCCCGCCACCTGTCGCCGGCGCAGCCCTCACCGGGGACAAGCACCTCGCTCCAAATGCCGGCCGGGCTTGATCCCTCGCGCAGGGTATGTTCGCGACAGGGCGTGAACCCGAAAAGCGCCGGCAAACCGGCTCACGGGGATTCCTGAAAAGGTATAAATATTGTCCTAAAATAAGAATAGGTTATTGTTTTCGTTATTTATTTTTAATTTATTCTGAAAAGGAGACCAGTTTTAGACCAAACCAACTACTAAGTCCCTGATTTCGAGGCCAGGCAAGGCCCGAACACAACGCATGGTCGCGTTACATGATTATTGGAGCACACCTATTGCATGCCCTATCCAGCCCGTGGGCAAGGATGGGGTTGCTCGGTGTGACTCTCGCGATACCGCTGTTCGCGCTATCCACCCAGGGTGACGTCCCGGTCATGTCCCGGCACGAACACATTTTCTCATCCTCCGGCGATGCTCTCCTCTGCTCGACCTGCCACGACGGCGGCGTGGTCACTGCGGTGGGACGGGTCAACGGCCCGGCCACCACCGTCTTCTGCCGTTCTTGCCATGATGGAATCCTCTCCGGCAATGACAACACCGGCAGATTGGCCGTGACCCTTGCGATAACCGGAGAACGGCGCACCGTCCACCCTATTTCAGTTGGGTTCGCTCCCGGCAGTCGCGCTGAACAGCGTTTTCAACAGGCAGGACTGACCACCCGCTCTGGTTCACAAAACGGAGTAGACAACCTGTGGTTTGACGGCAAGGTGGAGTGCGTGTCTTGCCACGCGGTCCACCAGGAAAACCCGCGCCCCAACATGCTCAAGACCGACAAGGCTCACGACACCTGCCTGGCCTGTCATCCCATGTAGGGGCAGGCGCGGGAGGCCGCAGCCTCCCCGCCGGGAGATGAGGCGACCTAGAAGGTCCAGACCAGGCTCAGGGACACCATGTAGAGGTCGTTGATGTCCTCGATATCGAAGCGTTCTGCTTCCAGGCGAACCCCAACCGAGCCAAATTGCATTTTGGCGCCCACGCCGTAAGCGGGATCACTGCCGCTGTCAGTATCGGAAACGCCGGCAATACTCAGTTCGGCATCCCAGTTGATCATGCCGGCCTTGGCAAACAGGCCAACCGGGCCCAGGTTAAACCCGGCGAGACCGAAAGCACTCAAGCCATCGATCGATGCGTTGACGGGTAACAACTCCACCACGTCACCGGGATCACCCAGGTTCACATAGCCAGCCTCGATGGCCAGGTCCAGGAACGGCACGGCGCCGAAATTGTAGCCGGCAAACGCTTTCCACGCCGTGGCGTTGCCGCTGAATTCGGGATTGGTGGTGCCACCGGTGGGAACATCTGCATTCAGCGTGCCGCTACCCACGCCAGCGCCCAGGTATAAACCGCTGTCAGAACCGGCATAGGCCGTGTTCGGAATCCCGGCCACGCCCAGGGTGGCGACGGCAGCGAGCACAGCGAGATTTTTCTTGATCATGTGAAACTCCAGGTCAACTCAAGTCAGGAAGCCGTTTGGCTTGAAACGGAACCGTCTGGAAGCCAAGCCTGCTTCAGACAATTTCGACATGCCATTGTCGCCACCCCGCCAGGCAGATAATGTGAACCATGCCCGCTTTTCAGGACCCAAAGCTGTCTCTTTATGGCTACGCCCCGGGAGCCGTTAAAGGAATATTCTGAACAAAATCAGACGGTAGAATGCAGGGAAGCCTGCCTGGCGTGTGGCAATTAATTTCAGCCGCCGCGAGCGCTAAACCCCGCCTCGGCGACCTGCCTGTTGCAGGCGCTCCAGGGACAGGCTCAACAGGGCAAGTCCCACGCACATCAGCGCCAGGGTGAACATCGGCCACTGGAATCCCCCGGTCAGCTGGGCCATGGCGCCCATGAGCACCGGACCCGCCATACCCCCCACTTCGCCAAAGGTGAAAAACAAGGCGCCGGCGGGAGCCAGTTCCGACGGGTCAACCTGGCCGGACTCGGTCAGGCATAGCAGCGTCAGAGGCCACAGGGCGCTCCTGGCGATACCCAGCAGCACCAGCCCGGCCAGGACAGCCGACAAGGCGCTGGTGGACAGAAGCAGCGCTGCGACGGCGCCACAGGCAAAAAGGCCCGCCAGGGCCCGGGCACGGCCTCCTGCAGGGATAAACCGGGGTACCAGTATGGCGCCAACGATAGTGATGGCAATTGGCAGGGCCGCCAGCAATCCCGCCTGGGCGGGATCCAGCCCCGCCAGCCTGAGCATCTCCGGCACCCAGTTGTTCAGTCCGTGCATAAACAGGAAAACACCCGTTGCCAGCACCAGTACCTTCCTGGCAATCGGCCTGGCGAGCAATCGCAGGTAAAGCCCCCAGTCGGCAACCCGTCCCGCTTCCCGGTCGGCCGGCCCCCTGGCCCCTACCGTCCTTGAAATCAACCACCAGGCGCCGGTGACCAGGGCGCAGAACAGGCCGTACAAAATCAGTACCCGTCGCCACTGGTGATCCACCAGCGGCATTACCCACCACTGGGTCAGGCCCAGGCAAAGCATCGCTCCAACCGAGGGGCCACTCATGTACAAGCCGGTAGCGGCGCCTCGCTCCGAGGGCGCAAACCAGTAATTGACGAGCTTGGGGGTGGCAATGGAAATCAGGGGCACACCAAGCCCCAGCAAGGA
>JBFFTZ010000238.1:0-4251 GCA_041571575.1 Gammaproteobacteria bacterium
CGTGGCTTCTTTAATGCCACCAGTGTATTCCTGGCGGTGAAGTCCCAGGAGCAGCAAGCCTGCGAAGTGGATATCCAGCCTCCCGTTGATGAGCGCTATAGCCACTGGAAGGTGGCGACTGCTTTGCTGCCTGCCGGAGCCGGGGAGCTCGAATTCGGTTCCTATCGTGCGGCGGACTACGATGAACTCATTGATCACCCGGTGGAGTTGGGTGATTTCGATGTGGTGAGTTTTGAGGCGGCAGGTGTGCCCCATCATTTTGTGCTTTCGGGAAGGCATAACGCCGATCTGCCAAGAATCTGCAAAGACCTGAAGAAGATCTGCGAGACCCACGCAGGGCTGTTCGGCGGCAGCCTGCCCATGGACCGTTACTGGTTTCTCACCCTTGCCCTGGGAGATGCCTATGGGGGTCTAGAGCATAGAGCCTCTACCGCGCTGGTTTGCAAGCGTGAAGACCTGCCCCGTAAAGGTGTCGAAGGCATCGACAAGGGATATCGTCGCTTCCTTGGATTGTGCAGCCATGAGTATTTCCATTCCTGGAATGTGAAGCGCATCAAGCCCCTGGCCTTCACGCCCTATGTGTTGGATAGAGAAAATTACACACGCCTGCTCTGGGTGTTTGAAGGCATCACCTCGTATTACGACGACCTGGGCCTGGTTCGTAGCGGGTTGATCAAGCCGGAAGGGTATTTGGAACTCCTGGCCAATTCGATTACCCGGGTCTGGCAGACCCCGGGGCGTTTTCGCCAGACCCTGGCAGAGTCCAGTTTTGACGCCTGGACCAAGTTCTACAAGCAGGATGAGAACTCTCCGAACACGATTATCAGTTATTACGTGAAGGGTGCGCTGGTGGCACTGGCGTTGGACCTGACCATACGCCGGGAAACCGCCGGGAAACTGTCACTGGATGACGTCATGGGTGCGGCCTGGGAACGCTTCGGGAAAACCGGTCTCGGGATGCCGGAGGATGGGTTCGAGGCGCTGGTTCACGAGGTGACAGGTCTGGAGTTGAAGGGATTCTTCGATGCGGCGATCCGTGGTGTAGAGGATTTACCTCTGCAGGAATTGCTGCAGGATGTCGGAGTGGGCTTTACCCTGCGTCCTGCAGAGAATGCCCAGGACCAGGGCGGTCATGGCGCGCGCACCGCAGCTCCGGTGAGTCGCATCAGTTTCGGTATGAAAACCCGGGACGAAAACGGGCGTTGCAAGGTGCTATCGGTGATGGCGGACAGTCCTGCCCAGGTCGCCGGGATATCCCCGGGCGATGAATTGATCGCGGTAAATGAGCTCAAGGTGACGCATGCTTCGTTGGACATACTGCGTAACCGCCTGCTTGTCGACAAGCCGGTCACCGTGCACTTGTTCAGACGCGATGAACTGCTAGTAACCTGTTGCACCCCAAGGCTGGCGCCAGCAGACGTATGTCAGCTGTCTCTGGACGCGGCTGCCGCTCCCGAGGCGGTAAAGGCCCGGGGTCTGTGGCTAGCCGAGCCGCAGGTCTAAGCAGGATACCTACGCCCCGGTAATTCTGGTCAGGTACCCATCCTTGGGCAGCATGTTCTGCCCGGATACCGCTTCCGGTAGTTATCGAGACCGGGTAGACGCGGATTACGAGTTTTCCAACACTCTTGCGCCTTACCTGCATGATCTTGGTATTCTGTGCCAACCGGATTGCCGGGAGCCATGGTTTATCTGCGAAGCTCATGCTGACGGATGCCTGGATGAGATTTTGGAGAAACTTAAGCAAGCGGTTGGCGTGATGCCTTGCGAGCACCCAGCACTTCCTGGTTCCTGAGAACAGCAGACTAGCAATCGGAAATTGCACGATGAAATATGACGCGATAGTGATAGGCGCCGGACATAACGGACTCGCCAACGCAGCCTTTTTAGCCAAGGCGGGAATGAAGGTCCTGGTGCTGGAGCGCAACCCATGGATCGGCGGCGCGGCGGTAAGCAGGGAATTGCACAAGGGTTGGATCTACTCGAACTGCTCCTACGTATGCAGTTTGTTGCGACCCGAGATTTACCGAAACCTGAACCTGGCCAAGCATGGCCTGCAGGTCGTGCCTTATGGTGGCGGGGCAACATTCCTGAGCAACGGCGACATCCTGGGTAATTACGTTGACCACGATGTGAAGCGGCGAGAAATTGCCCGGCACAACAAGCGCGATGCGGACGCCTATCATCGTTTCTCTCGAGACGTGACCAGGCAGTGCCGACTGATTCGCGATTTCCTCCTCCGCACCCCGCCGGATCCCACGTCCTTCAGGCCCCGGGATATTTCCGAACTCATGTACATGCTGAAGAAGTTCCTGAACCTGGGTGAAAAGACCATGTACGAGACCATTCGCTTCTACAGCATGAGCGTGGCCGAGTACCTGGACGAATATTTTGAGTCCGACATGATCAAGGCTCATTTCTCTGGCAGTGGCATCATCGGTACCGCCCTGGGTGTGTATTCACCCGGTACGGCCTACGTGTTATTGCACCATTACATGGGTGATATTGATGGCAGCGCAGGCGCCTGGGGTTTTGCCCGTGGCGGCATGGGTTCTGTCAGCAAGGCCCTGGCAGGCGCGTTCCAGGAACATGGCGGTGAGATCAGGACCAGTGCCGGCGTCGAGCAGATTATTGTTCGCAACGGCAAGGCCAGGGGTGTGGCCATGGAAAATGGCGACGAGATTTACGCCGACGTGGTGGTCTCGAACCTGGATCCCAAGCGCACCTTCCTGAAGCTGTTTGACGAGAAGGACCTGGATCCACGGGTGGCGGAGAAGGCCAGAAATTTCAAGATCCGGGGCTCCTCAGGCAAGTTGAACATCGCCCTGGACGGCGCGCCCGAATGGCCGGCCCTGGGGGACAACAATCCGCTGCGTTTTGGCGACATGCATTTTGTGGATTCGCTGGAGCGCCTCGAGCGTGCCTACGATGACTGGAAGAACGGCATGTGGTCCCGTGACCCCTATGTGGATCTTCTGATCCCCTCCCTGACTGATCCGACAATGGCGCCTCCTGGCAAGCACTTCATGTCGGTGTTCGTTCAGTATGTACCGCCGAAGGTCAAGGGTAAGGACTGGACGGACGAGGACCGCGACGCCTTCGGTAAAGTGGTGATCGACCAGATTTCCAAGCACAGCCCCAACTTCAAGGATCTGATTTTGCACGCGGAAGTTCGTACGCCGCGGGAACTGGAAGCGGAAGTCGGCCTGACCGAAGGAAATATTTTTCAGGGTGAGCTGACCATGGATCAGCTGATGTTTAACCGTCCTTTCCCCGGTTATGCCCAGTATCGCGGGCCGGTGAAAGGCATGTATATGTGTGGTTCCGGTACCCACCCTGGCGGTGGTGTAATGGCTGCCCCGGGGGCCAACGCCGCGAGAGAAATACTGGCGGATATGAAACGAACCAACGTGGTGCCGGAGACCGAACTCGATGACTGAGAATAAGGTAATTATCGTTGGGGGAGGCCATAACGGCCTGGTGTGTGCAGCTTACCTGGCAAAGGCAGGGCGCAAGGTTACCGTCCTGGAAGCGGCTGACCAGGTGGGCGGCGCAGCCGTCACCCGGGAGTTCGCGCCGAGCTACCAGGTCTCAGCCTGCGCTCATTTGTTGTTCATGCTGGATAAAGATATCTCTTCAGGCCTGGATCTGGAAAAACACGGTTTGAAACTGGCCGTCCCGGATATGGAAACCGTGTCTCTGTCCCAGACCGGTGAGCACCTGTTCCTGTCGGGCCCCGAGGCCCGTGGCGGTGACCTGTCTGCAGCGGATGTGGCCAGGCTCAAGCAATTTAATGCTCGCATGACCACGTTCGCAGACGTACTGAGGAAGGTCTATAAGGGCCGTCCTCCTCGCTTGGTCGGCCATTGGCAGGAGTTGAAAGGTCTGGCGAAGCTGGGCCTGGCTATTCGGGGCATGGGTCGTGAGGACATGCGTGAATTTCTGCGTATTGCCGGGATTAATATCAACGATGTTTTGCAGGAGCAGTTCGATAGTGAAATGCTCAAGGGTGCCCTCGCCTGGGATGCGGTTCTGGGCGGACACCTTGGGCCTCGCTCCAATAACAGTGTGCTCAATTACCTGCACAGGCTGACCGGTGACGTGAATGGAAAGCGGGGTGCCATGGCGTCTGTTCATGGTGGCATGGGCGGTGTTACTGCTGCACTGGCCAAGGCCGCCAAAGCTGCTGGCGCAGAAATTCGAACCTCGGCGGTTGTCTCGCGAATCATCGTGGAAAACGGCACCGCTACC
>JBFFTZ010000239.1:0-4239 GCA_041571575.1 Gammaproteobacteria bacterium
CGGCTGCCGCGCTGCAGATTCACCCGGAGCCAGAATGGGGCCTGGCAGTTGTTCGCAACGAGAATCTTCTCCCAACCGGTAGGCCAGTCCGCCTGCAGGCAGTCCAGCAGCCATGCGGGATGGGCATGACGCACTGCCGGCTGCTTATCCAGTGCTTCAAGAACCGCCTTGCCCTCACGCTGACTGCGACGAAGGATGGCGTTCACCATGCCGGCGGCACGCGGCTGGCGCAGCTTCCGGGCGGCGCTGACCGTCTCCGAGATCACCGCGTGTTCCGGAGTGGACAGGTAATGCTGCTCGTACAGGCCGCAAATCATCAGGGCATGCAGCACCCTTTGCTTTCGCGGCACGGGGCGCTCCAGAAACGCAGACAGCAGGCCATCCATGCGGCTGTACCAGCGCAGGGCCCCATAGACCAGCGCGCCGACCATTCGTCGATCGGCGTCACTATCCAGGCCGGCCTGGGATTCAGGGAGAATTTCCGACAGGGACTTCCCCTGGTGAACGACCCCGGAAATCAGCTTGGCGGCTTCGGCCCTGAGGCTGGCGGAACTGCTCATGAGCCCAGGCACACGTTAGCAAGCGGATAGGCATTGGCAAATTCCCCGGCCGCGACGGGCCGTTTGCCCGGCATTTGCACCTGCTCCAATCTCAGCAGGCCTTCACCGGTAGCGACCACCACGCCATGCTTGTCGCCGGCAATCACCGAGCCGGGCGCGGCCCCGGAGACACCAGGTTCAGGCCTGGCCATCCAGATCCTGAGTCGCTTGTCGTGATACATCGTCTCGGCCACGGGCCAGGGATTGAACGCCCGAACCCGCCGCGAGATGGCTTCGGCCGAGTCGTTCCAGTCAATCATGGCTTCGGACTTATCGAGTTTGCTGGCGTAACACGCGCCCTCCCCGGACTGGGGCGTGGGCCCGGGCTCTCCGGCGATGATGGCTGGCAGGGTGCGCATCAGCGCCTGGGCACCCAGCACGGTCAACCTGTCATGCAAACTGCCACCAGTGTCGTCATCATCAATTACCAGGCTCTCGGAGGACCATACCGGCCCCGTATCCAGGCCCGCATCCATCTGCATGATGCAAACACCGGTTTCCCGGTCGCCGGCAAGGATGGCGCGCTGTATCGGTGCCGCACCGCGCCAACGCGGCAGCAAGGAGGCATGAATATTGATACAGCCCAACCGGGGAATGGCCAGTATTTGCGGGGGAATGATGAGTCCGTAGGCCACCACAACCATCACATCCGGCTCCAGGGCCGCCAGGGTCTCGGCTATCTCCGGCCCACGCAATGACACCGGCTGGGCAATATCCAGGCCCAACTCCAGTGCGCGCTGCTTTACCGGGCTGGGAGAGGGTTTACGGCCACGACCCGCCGGCCTGTCGGGCTGGGTGAGAACCAGTGATATCTCGTGGCCCGCGGCTGACAGCGCATCCAGAGCGGATACCGAAAATTCCGGTGTGCCGGCAAAAATCACTTTTAGGGATGACAAGAAGACCTCTACTGGTCTGATCGATCACGGGCGACCGGGATCGGTTCGGGCTGGGGGCCACTGATTTTCCGGGCTTTCTCGATCTTCTTGCGAATGCGCTGGCGCTTGAGCTCCGACAGGTAATCAACGAACAGCTTGCCTTCCAGGTGATCCATCTCATGCTGGATACACACCGCCAACAACCCTTCCGCCTCCATATCAACAGACTCGCCATCGGCACCCAGTGCACGAACCCTGATTTTCTGTGCCCTGGCTACCTTTTCGTAGATATCTGGAACCGACAAGCACCCTTCATCCGACCAGGCATCGCCCTCGGATTCAGTGATCTCGGGATTGATCAAAACTACCGGAGCCGATTGGTCATCACTGACATCCGCCACCAGAATACGCTGGTGCACATTGACCTGGGTTGCCGCGAGGCCAATGCCCGGAGCCGCGTACATGGTTTCAAACATGTCATCGATCAGTTCACGGGTCTCATCAGTAACCTCCGTAACGGCTGAAGCCACGGTTCTGAGGCGCGGATCGGGGTATTCGAGTATTTGTAACTTTGCCATGTTTAGTCGGTTCGCCAATTCGTGTCTTTTCGAGAAAATGCTGCTAAAGTTCTTGACGATTCAGAAGAATTCTCTGAATTATGCGAAATGTGTCACATCACCCTCTCACAGGGAAGTAGACACTGGCAACTAGGAAATAGAGTGCCGGAATCCATAAGCCGGGATCATTATAACAACGCGGACTGCCCAATTGGGCAGTTGTGTAGACAGACGGAAGGAGCGATCCAGATAATGTCTCTTCCGAAGCTTGCAATGACAAAGCTGGGACACAGTTTGTGCCTGGCATTGGCGATGGTAGCCGTAGCGGCTCCTGTGAATGCTTCGACTGGTGATGCAATACGTGTAGCCCAGGCGAACACTTCAGATTCAGTACAACTTGCCCAGGGGCACCCCGACCGCTATGTAGTGGTCAAGGGCGACACCCTGTGGGATATCTCCGGCAAGTTCCTGACCAATCCCTGGCTCTGGCCAGAGATTTGGTACGTTAACCCCCAGGTGGAAAACCCGCACCTGATCTATCCGGGCGATGTCCTGGTGCTGGTCTGGGTAGACGGCCGCCCCCAGCTCAGGCTGGAACGTGGCACGACCGAGAAGCTCTCTCCGCGAGTCCGATCAACGGCCCTGGACGAAGCAATCACCACGATTTCCCGTGATGCCATCGCCGGATTCCTGTCGCGCCCGGGAATAATTTCCGAGGAGCAGCGTGAGAGTGCTCCCTATGTGCTGGCAACCAGGCAGGGGCATCTCGTGGCAGCGGCGGGTATGGACCTGTATGTACGCCGTAACAAGGCGGCTGCCGGATCAGACCTGTCCATCATGCACGTTGGCGAACCTCTGGTGGACCCGGATAACGGCGACCGCCTTGGCTACGAAGCCCATTACGTGGGCATGGGCAATGTTACTGCTGTTGGTGACCCGGCAACCGTGAAGGTGACGGAAAGCCAAAGGGAGGCGCTGGAAGGCGACCTGTTGTTTGCCGAAGCCGAAGATTTCCCCAGCCACTACATTCCTCATGCACCGAGTTCCGAGGTGAATGGGCAGGTTATGTCGATTGCCGCAGGCACCACCATGGCCGGACAATTCATGGTCGTAGCCTTTAACCGCGGCAGCCGCCATGGCATCGAGAACGGCCATGTGCTGTCAGTCTGGAATAAGGGCGATGTGATCATCGACCGCGTCAAAGGCGGAATGATGGGTGAAAAGGTTCAGCTACCTGATGAATACGCCGGAAGGTTAATGGTGTTCAAGGTCATGGACCGCATGAGCTTCGGACTTATCCTCAGCGCAGAGAGAGAGATTGGAAAACTGGATATCATTCGAAACCCCTGACCTGATGCCCTTGGTATTGTTGAGCACTGCCCGCGCCTCGTCGCGGGCAGTGTCGTTTTGAAATGCTCAAATCACCTGAATTCTGGCTGAAGCTGATTCGCTGTCCGGGAATCGGGCCCCAACAGGGCCGAAGCTTGCTGGAGACCTGGAACTCCGATAAAGCCCCGGGCCCCTCAGACACCCCGCTCCTGGCCGGTTGCGGTTGGAGCAGCGCGAGTATCCAGGCCTTCCAGAGGCTGGACGAAAAGATACTGGCTGCCGACCTGGAATGGCTGGCCCGACCGGGCCACCACCTGGTGGGCATGGACGATCCGCGCTATCCAGCGCTGCTGCGTCGAATCCAGGACCCACCCCTGGCGCTGTTCGTGCGCGGCGAGCCGCGACTCTTGCAGGCTCCCCAGATTGCGGTGGTAGGCAGCCGCAATCCCACCCAGGGAGGCGCCGCCAACGGGCGGGAATTCGCTCGTTTTATCGCCAGCCAGGCGGTGGTGGTCACCAGTGGCCTGGCCCAGGGCATAGACTGCGCCGCCCACGAGGGCGCTATGGAAAGCGGCACGACCATAGCGGTAACAGGCACCGGCCTGGATACGGTATACCCACGTTCCAGCGAGGCGATGGCCGAGGCCATTTCCGAACAAGGCGCCCTGGTAAGCGAGTTCCCTCCGGGCACCCCGCCCAGGAGGGAGAACTTTCCACGCCGGAACCGCATCATCAGCGGTATGTCGCTGGGCACGCTGGTTGTGGAGGCCACCCGCCGCAGCGGCTCATTAATCACTGCCAGGCTGGCCAGCGAGCAAGGTCGCGAGGTATTTGCCATCCCGGGCTCTATTCACAATCCCATGGCCCGGGGTTGCCACC
>JBFFTZ010000240.1:0-4186 GCA_041571575.1 Gammaproteobacteria bacterium
GACTATTGCAATGCCGTGGTTGGCCTGCTGACTACCGTGGAACCGCTGGTTCTGCTCGACACCCTGCAGGGCATTGAAAACCAGATGGGCAGGGTCCGGGACGGGGAGCGTTGGGGGCCCAGGGCGATAGACATGGACCTGCTGGTATTTGGTGATGTGGTCATGAGTAGTGAAAAACTGGTTTTACCTCACCCCGGTATTCATGAACGCAGTTTTGTCCTGTATCCTCTCGCGGACATAGCGCCGGCGCTGAAAGTGCCTGGACTCGCTAGTGTCGAGTCGCTGCGTGCAGCGCTCCCCGGAGATGATCTCCAGCGCCTGGAAGAAAGCCTGATTTAATGAATTCTAAGACTGGCAAATATATTGTCATTGAAGGCCCGATTGGAGTCGGCAAGACCAGCCTTGCAAAGCGCCTGTCGGCGAGTTTTGGCAGCGATCTGCTGCTTGAAAAGGCAGAGGAAAATCCGTTTCTGGAGAAGTTTTATCGAAATCCGGGTTACGGCGCTTTCCCTACCCAGCTTTTTTTCCTGTTCCAGCGAGCGAGGCAGATGGCCGAATTGCGCCAGGGGGATATGTTCAAGCCCGTCTGGGTTTCGGATTTCCTGTTGGACAAGGATCGCCTGTTTGCCAAGATGAATCTGGATAATGATGAGTACCTGCTTTACGAGCAGGTTTTCGATCGGCTGGCAATCGATGCCCCCGAGCCGGACCTGGTGATTTACCTCCAGGCTTCCGTTGACGTGCTACTTGAGCGCATAACCATGCGGGGCATTGAGTACGAGCAGACCATTAAACGCGATTATATCGAGCGCCTGATGGATTCCTATTCAAGATTCTTCCACGATTACGATCGGTCACCGTTACTGATCGTCAACGCCGGGGAAATTGATCTGGTCAGGAACGAAACTGACTATGAGCAACTCTTTGACGTAATATGCAAAGTGGATGGCGGGCGACATTACTTCAATCCGGGTACCCGGTCACTTCTGTAGCCGATGGGTGATGTTGCATCTTGCTGTCTGTTGATTCATTCTGCCGGCTCTCACCGAGGCCTCTATGTATAAGCAACTCCAACAACGTGGCGCCGAACGCCCCCCAGTGAATGTATCTACCCTGGCGGGTATGAAGAGCAAGGGCGAGAAGATTTCCTGTTTGACCTGCTATGACGCCAGTTTTGCGATCCTGGTGGACGAGGCGGGAGTGGACCTGGTCCTGGTGGGTGATTCCCTGGGCATGGTGATACAGGGCTACGACACCACGGTGCCGGTGACCGTTGACGACATTATTTACCACAGCCGCGCAGTTTCACGGACGCTGGTTAGGCCATTGCTCGTCGCAGATATGCCATTTATGAGTTATTCGACGCCTGAGCAAGCACTGAGCAATGCCGTTCGCATGATGCAGGAAGGCGGGGCGCAGATGGTCAAGCTTGAAGGTGGAGCCGGTCAGGTGGAAGTGGTTCGATACCTGGCTTCACATGATATTCCGCTGTGTGCCCACCTGGGACTGAAGCCCCAGTCTGTGCACAAGATTGGCGGCTTCAAGGTACAGGGCCGGGAAAACGAAGCGGCCGAGGCCATGCGCCGTGATGCCAAGATGTTGCAGGACGCAGGTGCTGACATTGTTTTGCTGGAGTGCATCCCCTCGGAATTGGGCGCGCAGATTGCGAAGGACCTGCATGTACCGGTTATCGGAATCGGTGCCGGCCCGGATGTGGATGGCCAGATCCTGGTGCTGTACGACATCCTCGATATTACCCCCGGGCGCAAGCCGCGGTTTGTGAAGAACTTCATGATAGAGGGGGGTAGCCCCCTGGGTGCCATGGAGGCCTTCTGTGCTGCAGTGAAGGCGGGAACATACCCCGCTCCAGAGCACTGTTTTTCCTGATTGACTACCACGGCCCTGTTGCCACTGCCGGAACAAAAGTATGAGCTCCTTGCAAATTCAGCACACGATCTCGGGGGCCAGGGAAGTCATCAGGAAGTGGCTTGCATCGGGTGAAAGTGTTGTCCTGGTTCCCACTATGGGGAATCTCCATGCTGGCCACATGAGTCTCGTGAATCGTGCCAGGTCCCTGGCCGATCGCGTGGTTGTCAGCATTTTCGTGAATCCTCTGCAGTTCGGTCCCAACGAAGATTTCGAAGCCTATCCCCGTACTCCGGAGCAAGACCAGGATTTGCTTGAAGGGGCAGATGTGGATCTGTTGTTCGAGCCTTCGGTCGAGGAAATGTATCCCGATGGCAAAGAAGGTACTGCCGTCGTAGAAGTGCCCGGAATATCTGATGTGCTTTGTGGTGCACATCGCAGCGGACATTTCGTGGGCGTCGTGACGGTTGTCACCAAGCTGTTCAATATCATTCAGCCTACCGTCGCGGTGTTTGGCGAAAAGGATTTCCAGCAGCTATTCATCATCCGTCGAATGGTTGAAGATCTTAATTCTCCCGTTCAAATTGTTTCGGTTCCGACACGGCGTGAGGACGATGGGCTGGCCATGAGTTCCCGTAACCGCTACCTGAGTCCGGAACAGAGGAGCGTCGCCCCAGGTTTGTATGCCACTTTGCAGCAGGTTGCCCAGCATGTTCAATCTGATGATGACGCGCTGGAGGATATCGAAGACTGGGGTAAGCGGCAGCTCGAGGAATTGGGATTTGTCCCGGATTATCTTTCAATTCGTGAGCGACATGGCCTTTCAACGCCGTCGCCATCGGATTCAGATCTTGTGGTGCTGGTGGCGGCTCGCCTGGGTTCGGTAAGACTTATCGATAACCTGGTTATCGATCGGGTTTAGCCGGGGTTCTAGCTACAGACCCTGTCACGGCCCTGAAGTTTCGCCCGGTACAAGGCTGAATCGGCATCGTTTAATAGCGATTCCAGAGTATGCCCGGCTTTCATGTCGGCAATTCCCACAGAAATCGTAATCGGCGCTTCGTCGGTGTTCCCTGCATCAGTGTCCAGGCTCTCATGCACCGCTTTGCGCACTCGTTCCGCAATGGAGAAGGCCTCTTCCATGTCCGTTTCCGGCAGCAGCACGGCAAATTCATCCCCGCCGTAGCGGGCGATCATATCGCTGGGTCGGAAATGTTCTCTCAGGGTTGCGGCAACATGGCACAGTGCGTGGTCGCCTGCCAGGTGCCCATACTGGTCATTGAAGTTTTTGAAGTAATCCACGTCCAGCATCATGAAGGTCGCCTGAATCCCGTCATCCTGCATTCGGGTCAGCCTGCGCCTGAACATATCTTCCATCCAGTGACGATTATGCAACTCCGTCAATGCATCGGTAACGGCATTGCGTTGGTATTCCCGAATCATATCGGAGCTGCCGGCAATCGCCTGGTTGTCGTTGCGAAGCCTGGCTGAGAGTACGCGCAAAATGTTGCGGGAGAATGCATGGGACGTGTCGATTAACTCCCACAGCATTTTCCTGTCCAGCACCATCAGATGACATTCGCTTTCCGCGATCACCCAGGCGGAGGGGTCCTTTTCTTCGATGATGGACATTTCGCCGGCGCAGTCACCGGCTTCAAGCGTCAGGAAGGCCTCGGACTCGGCAGATTCCAGGTGAACACGCATTTGACCCGACAGGATCAGGTAGACAAATTTGTTGGGAATCTCGGGCGAGAGCAAGGTCTCTCCCTCGGCAACATCGCGACGGGCGGTCCTGGCCAGGCAGGATGCCACCAGGTAGTCATCAACGCCGCGGAACATACGCAGGCCTGCGAACAACGTAGCGTCGTTCACAGGCGAGTTTGCTTGCTGGACTTGGCTGCTTTCAGCCATTGTTCCAGTTTCCAGCTGGTCCTTTTTTGAACTTCCGTGCATTTGTGGCCTACCGTCCTGGTTGCCGGCTTTTCCCGGCGGTCATTGTATCTAAAACGGAGGATACCTCGTTGTAGTGACACAAAGTGTCTATCTTGTCTCACTTTTTGACATAAGCGAGGCAGGGAATTTGAGCCCTCGCAACGGTTTCCGCCCATTCATTCTTTTGTGGCCTGGCAATGCAGCGCCCATTCCACATGTTCTCTGACCATCGATGAAGGGTGCTCCAGTCGTGATGTAAGTGCGTCTGCCACTTGCTGGCTGGCCGGGGCATTTCCCAGGGCGACGGCGATGTTTCTCAGCCACCGGTCATGGCCGATGCGGCGAATCGCGCTTCCTGTTGTTTTTTCCAGGAAGGTTGTTTCGTCCC
>JBFFTZ010000241.1:0-4151 GCA_041571575.1 Gammaproteobacteria bacterium
GCTATTTAGCGGTACTTGCGGCCGCGGTACGGGCGGTTTCCGGCGCGGCGCGCACTTGTCTGAACAGCTTCAGTGCGCGGCCGACGTACTGGTTCACCTCGTCCACATGTCCGTCTGCAGATACCGACCATACACGGTTTAAAGTTGATTCACCCGCTGTGAAGGCACTCATGATTTCCCGCCAGCGAGATGAAATCTCACCATGGGATGCAGCACCCCTTTGGTTTTAGGAACCTATACATACCAGAGTGCGGCGAGGCCTGAAAGCTGCGCCGCAAGAAAAGATTTTGTCAGCAAGCCGGAACGGCCTGGCGGGTCAGGCGCTACAAACCCCGGTCGACGAGCTACGGGAAGTACCAGCAATCGACTGCAGGAGACTTTCCAGCGATTCCGGTTGTGACAGGGTATATCCCTGCACCAGGTCCACGCCCATTGCACGAATCAGTGAATCGGCCTCATCGGTTTCAACACACTCGGCAATCGTTGTTAGCTGCATGACCTTTGCCGCCTCATTC
The DNA here is from genome assembly GCA_041571575.1 of Gammaproteobacteria bacterium. Taxonomy (GTDB): domain Bacteria; phylum Pseudomonadota; class Gammaproteobacteria; order Steroidobacterales; family BM003; genus CAKZML01. Next base: position 516 of record JBFFTZ010000241.1, read on the forward strand.
ACCGCGGCCACCATCGAATGAGAAATCCTGCTGGTGGTCATCGCCATCACCCGTTCGCCGTCAATTTTCACATAGTCGACGGGCAATCGTTCCAGGAAGGGCAGGCAACTCAGGCCGGTACCGAAGTCATCCAGGGCGACCTTGCATCCCAGGTCCCGCAAGGCCTGGATGAAGCGCATGCTGCGTTTCGGATCGGCCATTAATGACGACTCGGAAATCTCAAAACACAGTGCCTGGGCAGGCACGCCGCCAGCCCTGAGCTGTTCTTCGACAAAACCGGAAAAATCCGTGTTCGCGATGGTCTCGCCAGAAAGGTTGATGCCCGCAACCAGGTTCTCGGGGATATTTTGAGATCCAATCGCCCCCAGCTGATTTATTACGCTGGTTACCACCCAACGGTCGATAGCCTCCAGCATGCCATAGCGCCGGGCAACCGGCAGGAAGCTCCCGGGCGGCATTTCCACACCAGCCTCATCGATCAATCTCAGGAATACTTCAAAGTACCCGCAGGGCTGGCGATCATTGTTCCCATAAACAGCCTGGGCTACCAATTTGAACCGCTCCTCTTCCAGGGCGCTACTCAAGTAATTGGCCAGGAAAATTTCACCCTGTGGACGCCCGCTGGTGACCTCGTGACCCCGGTAGAGTTCGACCTGGTTGCCGCCATGCGCCGTGGCAGCCCTGCAGGCCGTTTCCGCTGCAGCCTGGACAGATATTGAGGCGCTCTTGGCATCGACGCTGTGGGCAACGCCCACGCTTACGCTCATGCTTACGCCCTGCTCACCATTCAGGTAGTGCAGCGATGTCACGGCATTGCATATCTGGCGGGCCTTTTTCAGAGCCTCCTCTGAGCTGACCCCGGGAAGCAACAATGAAAAATTGCTTTCGCCCAGGCGCCCGAAAAGTTGACCGTCCTGGCTGCGACTCAGCACCAGGCTACAGAAATGGCCCAATACATCGTCACTGGCCCGACTACCAAACTCGCTCCGAACCCTGGTCAGACGGTCCAGGTTCATGAAAATCAGGGAATGCTCAATGCCGGCTGCGGACAGTTTGGCCAACTCACCTTCGAATGCAGGCTGACACATGGCGCGGGTCGCGGTATCAATGCGAGCCTCAATCAAGGCCGAAAGCTTCCTGGCAAGTGACTCGAGTGTCTTTTGGTTATCTTCCAGCACGCAACGGGGCTGGCCAATCGCCATTAAAACGCCCTCTACTCCGCCATTGGCCGCAGTCACCGGACAGGCAACCAGGGGAACCTGTGGATCAATATCTACCGAGATGTTTTCTGCACTATCTTCAGACATGAACACGCTGCGGCGATGCATGCTTACCCAGGCCAGCAAATTCTTTTCCATGCGCAGTAACACACCCGGGTCGGGCATCTTGCTGGTACCTGAGGCCTCACGCAGGCAGCGAATCCGGTAACCCGGCATCGACAAGGTGATACTTCCAGATCCAAGAATCGACAGGACCTTATCCAGCGTTTTCTCAATGCCGGCAGTGACGCCCATGTTTCGTTCAAACATGCTTTCCAAATCGCGCAGGAAATCCAGCTCAACTGTCTGCTTATGCAAATCCAGGCGCGCCTTGCCCAGGGCACTTTGCAAGAGCATGTCCCGGCTTATGCAATGCATGGCCGGCCTCAACAATTGGGCCACCATCGGCAGGGAGCGCGGCTCTCTTCCAGATGATGACTCAACCAGCACCACCAGGGTGCCAAGGTGCAACTTGTCTCCATCGCCCAGGGGGAAGGCATAGGAGACCTGGTCATCCGCCATTACATTCATAAGGGCTTTGTTTTGCGAAACACTCTGATTGACAATTTGGCTGAGCGCTTTCTTTAGCTCGGCACCAACGCCGGTCATACTCTTCTCGGATTCAATCCAGCGCTGCAGTCCGGCTGCGCCAAAAAGTCCAAAACCCTTGGCCCCAGGCATAAGGGTAAGAAGCAAACTTGAATAGGGGTCTCTTTTAGTTGCGGAGACTATCGTCGATTCCATGGAAATAATTCCTTCGGCTATCTCTTGCTGCTGGCATGCGCAACGGCTCGATAGTTATCTTGCGCCAGCAACTGTTTCAGTAATGTGAAATATCTCCCACAAATTGCAGAGGAATAACCCGAAAATTCAGAAATTCCGGGCATTTGCGAAGCAAATGAGCAGGTAGAACCAGATGTCGAGGTTCAGTCGAGGCTGGCTGGGCCCCGATTAATGGCGAGAATGCCACTTCGGACCATGGACAGTATTTCACCGAAGCGACCGAACTCATCCACAATTTCATCCAGCGCCGGCCCGGAAGAGGTCACCTCCAGGGTGAAATTCGATGGCGTCTCATCCAGCACCTTTGCGCCGAACTCATCCACCAGTTTGATAAAGGCCGCGGGAACTGGGCCGTCGAAAGCCACTTTCATGAGCAACATTTCCCGCTCGATATGGTCGCCACCGGTCATATCCATTACATCTACCACGTCCACCAGTTTCAGGAGCTGGCTGCAAATCTGCTGGATCACCTGGTCCGAACCCCGACTCACCAGGGTCAAACGGGAAATCGCCTGGTCCTGGGTAGGCGCAACATGAAGCGTCTCAATGTTGTAACCCCGGGAAGAAAACAAGCCCGCTACCCGGGCAAGGGCGCCAGCCTCGTTTTGAAGCAATATGGAAATTGTGTGTCTCACGAGTTCGCTCTCCAACGGGCTGCAGCTTGCAAAAATCGGCCTATCCCGAGCATAGCAATGAGCCAGCCCGGGCACCACCACGCATACACGCTGGACCCGATCCATTGCTATGTTGGACTTATCCGTTCGGGGGTTGCTAGTCTTGGCCTGAAGGGACCTGTCTAGGCTACTCCTTGCATGGCTCCACACATAGACGAAGTTCATCGCCCTACGCAACTTACTACGGACGGTATCCCCATGTACGCGGACCACAAGCCCAAGACCACTGACACGCACCCTCTCACGGGCCGGGCAATGACCGGGGCCGAGATTATCGTGCAGGTACTGGTGGATGAGGGCGTCGGCCAGATTTTCGGTTATAGCGGAGGCGCAATCCTGCCCTCCTATGACGCCGTATTCCGCTATAACCAGGAACATAGCAGCGAATCAGCACCGGGCACGGAAGCCTTGCCACTGATTGTTCCCGCCAATGAGCAGGGCGCGGCATTCATGGCAGCGGGCTACGCCCGCTCCACCGGGAAGGTGGGGGTGGCCATGGTGACCTCGGGCCCCGGGGCCACCAACACGGTCACCGCAGTGCGCGACTGCTTCGCCGACTCGATTCCTATCGTTGTGATTTGCGGGCAGGTCCCCACGGCGGCGATCGGTACAGACGCCTTTCAGGAAGCGCCGGTCACCTCCATTATGGGTGGCTGTGCAAAACACCTGTTCCTGGTCACTGACCCCGAGCGGCTGGAGTCGACCATACGCTCAGCCTTCGAGATCGCCCGTACCGGGCGCCCGGGCCCGGTGGTCATTGATGTTCCCAAGGATGTCCAGAACTGGTTGGGGGATTTCCGCGGCTCGGGCAGACTGGCGGTACCCGGTTACCGCCAGCGCATGCACAAGTTGCGGCAGAACAGCCTTTCGGAAGAGCATGCCGGCCGATTTTTCGAGATGCTGGCACAAAGCGAGCGCCC
>JBFFTZ010000242.1:0-4113 GCA_041571575.1 Gammaproteobacteria bacterium
CCAGTTCAATTCGGCCTGAATTCGCGGATTATCGTCCCAATCGAGGTCAAATCCATAGCGCAGGCGGGTCAGAAGGTCGTCTGAGGCCGGTTCTACGGTCTCCAGCTGGTCCCACAGGCCATCCAGCGGCTCATCCCCCTGCTCAGCCGCCGGTCTCTCGCCTGCCAGCACAACCTTCTCGAAGCAAGCCTGGACAAACTCGCGATTGGAGGCCACATCCTCGGCGAGGCTCTCCCAGTTTTCATACCCCATACCAAACGCCAGGCGGGAACATTCCAATTCACTCACCGGCAGGTCATGAGTCTGCTCATCCGCCCTGGCCTGGAGCAGGTTCTCCAGTCGACGAAGGAATGCATAGGAGGAAATCAGTCCCTCGCCCAGGGCTTTTTCAAGCATCCCCAGGCTAACTAAATGCCCAAGCACCGGAACCAGACTTCGCTGCTGCAACACCGGCACGCTGCCCCCGCGCAGCAACTGGAATACCTGGGCGATAAATTCAATTTCCCGGATTCCGCCTGTGCCAAGTTTTACATTGCCCTGTAACTCCCGGCGCTCTACCTCCCGCTCAATCATGCCTTTCATGCCTCGCAGGGATTCGAATACGCCATAGTCCAGGTACTTGCGAAATACGAACGGCCTGAGGACCTCTCTTCTCAGTAATTCGCCCGCATGCTGCCCCGTCAAAGCGCGGGCCTTAACGTAGGCATAGCGCTCCCAGTCTCGCCCGTGTTGTTGCAGGTAATTCTCGAAAGCTGCCTCGGTGCAAACCAGGGGCCCGCTGTCCCCGAACGGGCGAAGGCGCATATCCACCCGAAACACAAACCCCTCCGGGGTTTTCTGATCCAACAATCGAATCAGGGCCTGGCCCAGTCGGGTGAAATAGGCTTCGTTGCTGATACATCGATCGCCATCGGTTTGCCCGGCCTCGGGATAAACGAATACCAGGTCGATATCCGAGGAATAGTTCAACTCCCCGCCACCGAGTTTGCCCATGCCGAAAACCGTCAACTCCTGGGCTTCACCGTCTGCGCTGCGCGGAACTCCGTGCCGTGCGCACAAGCTTCGGTTGGCAAAATCCATTGCTCCGCATATCAGGATGTCGGCAGCATCCGTGAGTTCGGCCAGGGTGTCCATCACCCGGGCGGTGCCCGCGATTTCCCGCCAGGCAAGACGCATCCATTCCCGTCGCCGCATTCGGCGCAAGACCGTCATCGCCGAGGCTTCATCCGGAGCATCGCGCAACAACTGATCCAACTCGGCCCTTAGCGCAGAGCGGTCCATGGGACAGACCAGGGATTGTGAATCAATCAGTTGCTCGAGCAACTGGTCGTCCCGGCGACAGGAATCCACGAAAAACGGGCTGCAAACCAGCACCTTGTCCAGATCGCCCCCCAGGCAGGGGTCTGCGCCCAGACGCTCCAGGACAGGCCTGACCGGGGCCAGCAACTCATGGGCCCGTTCCAGCTCAGGCTGTAACCCGGCGGGCATTGCAAGCGGAGTCCTGATGGTCGGCGCGTCACTCATGCAGGGGAAGATGACACGGGACGCGCCTGCGGGCAAACCCCGATGAAATTCTTGTTCGAGACAAGCTCCAGGGCAAAAAAAAAGCCCCGCCGATTGGCGGGGCTCTTGGCTTACGCGAAGGTGCGTCAGCTAGGGAAGCATTACATCATGCCGCCCATGCCGCCCATGCCACCCATTCCGCCCATGCCACCCATATCGGGCATGCCGCCGGCGCCTTCTTCGGCCGGAGCATCGGCCACCATGCACTCGGTGGTCAACAGCAGACCGGCCACGGAAGCAGCGTTCTGCAGGGCAGTACGTGCGACCTTGGTGGGATCCAGAATACCCATCTCGATCATGTCACCGTACTCACCGGTAGCCGCGTTGTACCCGTAGTTCACCTTCTTGTTGGCACGCACGGCATTCAGGACAACTGAACCGTCCTCGCCCGCGTTACGCACGATCTGGCGCAGGGGTTCTTCCACGGCCCGACGCAGGATCGCAATACCCATGTCCTGGTCGTGATTGTCGCCCTTGAGCTTCTCGACACCCTTCAGGGCACGAATCAGGGCGACGCCGCCACCGGGTACTACACCTTCTTCCACTGCAGCGCGGGTGGCATGCAGAGCATCTTCCACGCGTGCTTTCTTTTCTTTCATCTCGATCTCGGTGGCAGCGCCTACCTTGATCACGGCCACACCGCCGGACAACTTCGCCACACGCTCCTGCAGCTTTTCTTTGTCGTAGTCAGAGGTGGCATCTTCGATCTGGGCACGAATCTGCTCAACACGGGCCTTGATGGTTTCAACAATGCCGCCGCCGTCGATAACGGTGGTGTTTTCCTTGGTGATCTGAATCTTCTTGGCGCTGCCCAGGTCATCCAGGGTCGCTTTCTCAAGAGCCAGGCCAACTTCCTCGGAAATCACGGTGCCGCCAGTAACGATAGCCAGGTCTTCCAGCATCGCCTTGCGACGGTCGCCAAAACCGGGGGCCTTCACGGCAGCCACTTTCACGATGCCGCGAATGTTATTGACCACCAGGGTCGCCAGCGCTTCGCCTTCCACGTCCTCGGCAACGATCACCAGGGGACGGCCGGACTTGGCCACGGCTTCCAGCAGGGGAAGCATCTCGCGAATGTTGGAGATTTTCTTGTCATGCAGCAGGATCAAGGCGTCATCCATTTCAACGCTCTGGCTCTGCTGGTCATTGATGAAGTACGGAGACAGGTAGCCACGATCAAACTGCATACCCTCGACTACGTCCAGGGCATTTTCCAGGGCGGAGCCCTCTTCCACGGTGATCACGCCTTCTTTGCCCACTTTCTGCATGGCCTCGGCAATGATGTTGCCGATGGACACGTCAGAGTTGGCGGAAATAGAGCCTACCTGGGCAATGGCCTTGTCATCTTCACAGGGCTTGGACAGGTTCTTCAGCTCTTCAACAATGCCAATGGTGGCCTTGTCGATACCGCGCTTCAGATCCATCGGGTTCATGCCCGCCGCGACGGACTTGAGACCTTCACGCAAAATAGCCTGGGCCAGCACGGTGGCGGTGGTGGTGCCGTCACCGGCAATGTCGGACGTCTGTGAAGCAACTTCCTTCACCATCTGTGCGCCCATGTTCTCGAACTTGTCTTTCAGTTCGATTTCCTTGGCCACGCTCACGCCGTCCTTGGTGACGGTGGGGGCGCCAAAGCTCTTGTCCAGGACCACATTACGACCCTTGGGACCCAGGGTCACCTTGACCGCATTGGCCAGTACGTTCACGCCGCGCACCATCAGGTGACGCGCGTCATCGCCAAATTTAACTTCTTTAACACTCATGGTTCAAAACCTCTAAATTCGTAATTCTGTTGATTTGCGTAACGGGCGACTTGCTTAGCCTTCGATTACGGCCATGATGTCTTCTTCACGCATGACCAGCAGCTCTTCGCCGTCGACCTTTACTTCTGTGCCGCTGTACTTTCCGAAAAGCACGGAATCGCCGACTTTTACGTCCAGGGACCGCACTTCGCCGTTCTCCAGAATCTTGCCGTGACCAACAGCGACCACTTCACCCTTGATAGGCTTCTCGGTGGCTGAATCAGGAATCACGATACCGCCGGGAGAGGTACGCTCCTCTTCCTTGCGCTTGATGATCACGCGATCATGTAAGGGACGAATATTCATTGGTGAGTCTCCTTCAGAACTGGGCCTTCCCAGCCCGAGATTAGGTAATTCGCGGGGAAAAGCATTAGCACTCCTCCCGAGTGAGTGCTAATAATAGCGGCGGATTGAGATTTTTCAAGGGCTGGAAAATGGTTTTATTTTCAATGACATCGAAAATCCGCCCGGGTATCCTGTGGATATGCCATTCCATTTGCTCCACGCAAGGAAGCTAGAAACATGCCAACTGCCCTGCTGGTGTACTGCACCTGCCCCGAAGACACGACCGCGGCCCAAATCGCCAATATCCTGATAGATGAACGCCTTGCGGCCTGCGCCAACCGGATTCCGGCCATGTCTTCCACCTACCTATGGAAAGGTAAGGTCCATACGGACTCGGAGGTTCAGCTGATTTTAAAGACCTCTGACCAGGTCTACCCTGCCCTGGAAAAGCGGATTCTCGAGC
>JBFFTZ010000243.1:0-4093 GCA_041571575.1 Gammaproteobacteria bacterium
GGGCCTCGTCAAACTGGTAGTCGCTCAAGCGGGTGTTGCAGAGACGCTGCAGATATTTTTCCACTCCGCTTTTGAAATTCTCCTCTGTCCGCACCAGGTGCTTGGTACCCAGGTCCCGGGCGGTTCGCTGTACCCGCCCCTTATCCAGGGACAACACCGGGTTTCGACCGGACTTCTGGTTACAGGCATTGGTCAGGGCATTGAGTGTCAGGGGATACTGATCCGGCGTGACGACGGATTTTTCCATCAGGCATCCAATCACGCGGGCTTCATCTGCAGTTAATATCGGTCGCACAAATGCGTCCTCGGTAAGTGAATCGGTCACCGTTTTCGGTGAGGATTGCGTGAAAGACCGGGTGGCATTCACAAGCCGAAGTATACCGGCAGCGTCAGGCAGTGGGGCGAGTTTTGCTCTCCCCGGCTTACGACGCAGGCACCTGGGCACCAGACCCGGCTATTCCAGAAGATTGACTGTCGAGACTGTCCCGCTGCGCTGGTATCATTAGGCCCTCACGAGAGACATGCCTCCAAGCACAAGACGAGACCATCGCCATGAACGAACCCAAGCTGGATAGTCAAAGCAACCGCATCGTGGCCACCTGGCTGCTGGTCTGCTGCGCCCTGGTGTTCGCCATGGTCATCCTGGGTGGCGTCACCCGCCTGACCGGTTCCGGCCTGTCCATGGTGGACTGGCGCCCCATCACCGGTGTACTGCCGCCGCTTACTGACAGTGAATGGCAGAGCACATTCGAGATGTACCAGCAGTCTCCGGAATTCCAGAAAGTGAATTCCCATATGGATGTCCACGACTTCAAGGGCATTTTCTGGCTGGAGTACCTGCACCGCCTGCTGGGCAGGACCATCGGGATCGCATTCCTGGCCCCATTCCTGTTCTTTGTCTGGGCCGGCCACATTCGCAAGGCGGAAACGCCCAGGTACCTGCTCATGTTTGTCCTGGGCGGCCTCCAGGGAGTCCTGGGCTGGTACATGGTCAAGAGCGGACTGGCGGACAATCCCCATGTGAGTCAGTACCGACTGACCGCCCACCTTATGGCAGCGTTGACCATCTACGCATACATGTTCTGGGTAGCCCTGAGCTTGTTATACCCACGCACTGCCGCAGCACCCCATAGGCTCTATAGGCGAACCCTTGCCCTGATGACGCTGGTCACGATAACCGTGGCCTCCGGCGGCTTCGTTGCAGGCCTGAAAGCCGGACTGATTTACAACACTTTCCCGCTGATGGGCGGCAAGCTGATACCCGACAATCTGTTTGCCATGCAGCCAGCGTGGCGGAATCTGTTCGATAACATGGTCACCGTGCAGTTCGACCACCGTTGGCTGGCCATCACCACGTTTTTCAGTGTCATCGCTTATTGGTTCTCTGCCCGCCATGCCGACATGCCGGATCGCCTGCGCAAGGCCATTTACCTGCTGGTGGTGTTCACCTGCCTTCAGGTCATCCTGGGTATCTCGACACTGCTGGCCAAAGTGCCGGTTGTCCTTGGCAGCGCACACCAGGGCGTGGCCCTGCTGGTCTTCACGACGGTGCTGTACCTGGTACACGGATATCGCAGCGGCCCGGTCCGGGCGTAGCAGACAGTCCGCCAGTCCTTTTTTGTTCATAAAAAAATCCCGATCAGCGAAAATCGCGATCGGGATTTTTTAGAACCTGGCGGCCACGTTGGCCACCAGCGATGCTCTAGCGTCGGTCGTTCCTGTCTTTTGCTTCATTAACGCGAAGCTGACGGCCATCCATTTCGTAGCCGTTCAAGGCCTCAATGGCAGCGGGACCTGCACTGTCAGCGATATCAACAAAACCAAAACCGCGGGGACGGTGGGTTTCACGATCCATAATGATGTTTACGGAATCCACCGCGCCATGCTGCTCAACTACAGCGCGCAAATCGTCTTCGGTGGCACTAAACGGCAGGTTGCCTACATACAGTCTCATATCGCAATCTCTACAAAAAAATTCAAAAAACCCGTTCGGCTCCACATCATGTGTCGAGTCGAACGAACTGTAACGAATGGGGGGTTCTTCAGATAGCGGCGGGTCTCCGCGGTGAAAAATAGTCGCCCTTCTCGTCTTCAACATGTCCCCGGTTTAGAGATTCCCGAACAACACTCGTAGCCAGATCTCATAGGCCGACCCAGCTATGCCTTGAGCATGGCCAGTCAGGACAGCCGACACTCTAGAATACTGCATGTACCTTGGCAAGAAAGCAGTCAGAGAGCCCGGGGCCGGCTCCAATACCCAGGCTAAGCCACTTCCAGCATGATTTTTCCGATGTGCTTGCTGGACTCCATGAACGCATGGGCCTCGCTCGCCTGCTCAAGCGGGAACACCTTGCTAATCACCGGACGAATCCTGCCGGATTCAAGCAGTGGCCATACCTGCTTGCGCAAGGCAGCCGCGATCTGAGCTTTTTCCTCCACCGAGCGGGGACGCAATGTGGACCCGGTAATAGTCAAGCGCTTGACCATCACAGGGCGCCAGTCCATATCGGCCCGGGTGCCCCCAAGAAAAGCAATAATCACGATTCGGCCATCCACCGCAGCGAGGGACACATTCCTTTCCAGGTAACTTCCGGCCACCATATCCAGGATCAGGTCGACCCCTCGCCCATCGGTAGCTTCCCGGAACACCTCCACAAAGTCCTGCTCCTTGTAATTCACTGCCAGGGCGGCCCCCAGGGCCTCACACGCCCGGCATTTCTCATCGGTTCCCGCGGTGGCATACACCGTGGCGCCCATCGCCGCGGCAAGTTGAATTGCAGTGGTACCGATGCCGCTTGAGCCGCCGTGAATCAGGATGGTTTCACCCGCCTTCAAGCCGCCGCGATCAAATACGTTGGACCAGACCGTGAAATAGGTTTCCGGAAGCGCCGCCGCTTCGAGCATGCTCAGTTCACCGGGAACCGGCAGGCATTGCAACTCGGGTATCACTGCATATTCGGCATAGCCACCGCCGGCAAGCAGTCCACAAACCTTGTCACCAACCTTGAGGTTCGAAACACCATCGCCCAGGGCGACCACTTCTCCCGAGACCTCAAGACCCAGGATGTCCGACGCCCCTGGCGGCGGCGGATACAGACCCTTGCGCTGAAAAACATCCGGACGATTGACGCCGGCAGCGGCGACCTTCACCAGGACTTCGCCGGGACCCGGAACAGGTAACGGACGCTGGCCAGGCACCAGCACGTCAGGGGCGCCAGGCGTGCGGATTTCGCAAACTAACATGTGCTCGGGAAGCTGGCTCATGACTACTCCTTAACAGGCTTTCAAGGCGGACAAAGCCAGCCCTGGTAACGGTCTACAACCAGCAGTGGCATGGCTTTCAGGAGGATGTTGCATATCCACAACATAGCCGTTGGCTCACCCACCCGGTCCGGGGCTGAACAAAGCTGGCGCCAATAACAATGGAAACGTCAATCCTTGAGCTATCATTGTACCTGTGTTCCAGCGGAGGAAGCCGTAACTTGAGACTTCTTACGGTGTTTGTGACATCGCTCTGCGTGTTTCTGGGCACATGCTCGGAAACCCCGCCCCTTCTTGAGCAAATCAAGGACCGTGGAACCCTGCGTGTTGTAACCCGTTATAGCCCCGTCACCTTCTACCAGGGCGCCAGGGGACCGGCAGGCGCGGAATACGAACTCGCTCGCGGTCTGGCCCGGGAACTGGGCGTCAAACTGGAAATGTATGCCACCGACAGTTTCATCGATGTGCTGCCCCAGGTCATTCAAGGCAAAGCCGACTTCGCAGCCGCAGCTCTCACTGTTACCGAAAACCGAAAAGCCCAGGTGCTATTCAGTGAACCTTACAAGACCACCAATGAACATGTCATATACAAGGTGGGCACGGCACGTCCACGCAAGCTGGATGATCTGCTGACCGGGACCCTGGAAGTGCTGACAGGAAGCAGTCACGTCGAGTCATTGGAAAAGCTGCGCCAGGACGCCCCTGACCTGACCTGGATAGAGAACCCGGACACCGAGGTGGAAGACCTCCTGTATAGAGTGGCCAGCGGCGAGTTGGACTACACGGTGGCCGACACCCTGGAATTCAACGTCTCTCGCAATTACCACCCGGA
>JBFFTZ010000244.1:0-4021 GCA_041571575.1 Gammaproteobacteria bacterium
CACGCGAGAAGAACTTTCCCTGGTGGTAGAAAATCAACTCGTCGTAGTCATCATTGTTGTGAAAGAACGGGACTTTCAACGCATCCGGATCCGTTTCAAAGGGTCGGGGGACGAAGGTGCAAATAACAAACCGACCCGCAATAAACGTCGTGTGTGCAGACGGCGGCAGGTGGTAACGATGGCTCATCAAAGGGCGTATGTCGCGCCAGTTTATGCGTACCGGCGCAAGGTCGCCCTTCCAGCCCACCGCATCCAGGGGGTTGAACGGATAGCCGATCTTGCTTAACTCATTACCGCGTTTCACCCTGACCTGCCAGGGCGTATCGCCCTGCTGGGCCTTAAACGCTTCGTCAATATGCGGCGTCTCAAGGGCTGCCGGGTCGAAGATTGCATGGGGGCCCAGGATTCCCTTGTCAGGAAGCCGATAGCTGTCGTTAGTGGCCTCGACGAGCAATACCGACAGGGGTTCGGCAACCTCCAGGCGCCACATGGTTCCGCGAGGCAGCACCACATAATCACCCTCTCCCACTGCCAGGTGACCGTAGTCGCAAAACAGGTCTCCACGGCCCTTGTGTACGAACAGCAATTCGTCTCCATCACTGTTTCGCACCAGGTGGTCCATGGTTTCGCCACAGTTCCAGATGCGGATACCCACCGAAGCGTTGCTCATCAACAAGGTGGCGTCCCAGGGACTGGACCCTGAACTATCCAGCTTGCCCGCATCAAATGCCCGGGGGCGAATCGGCCCCTCAAAACTCTCCCAGCCAGTCGGCGGGCGGCGGTGATACATGTGGGTGGCGGGACCGAAAAATCCCTCTTTGCCCAGTTCACGCTCGTAAGTGTTTTCCGGCAACGCCGCGTGGGCCTGGCGGGATGCCTGGCCCTCACTGCGTGGAAAGGCGATCCAGCGTTTCATCCCTTGCTCCCTACAGCACGCCGCGGCGCATTTGGTCCAGCTCGATGGACTCAAACAGGGCTCGGAAATTGCCTTCGCCGAAACCCTCATTGCCCTTGCGTTGGATAATCTCGAAGAAAATCGGTCCGATGACATTCTTGGTGAAAATCTGCAGCAAGATACCCTGGTCTTCAGTCGGTGCACCGTCGATCAGGATGCGTCGCTTGCGCAACTCATCCAGGGGTTCTTCGTGACCGACCACTCTTTCGTCAACCTGCTCGTAATAGGTGTCGGGCGAATCCTGGAACTCCACCCCATTGCTGCGTAGCTTGTCCACAGAACTGTAGATATCGTCCGTGCCCAGGGCGATATGCTGAATACCCTCTCCCTGGTACTGGCGCAGATATTCCTCGATCTGGCTCTTGTCGTCCTGCGACTCATTGATCGGGATACGAATTTTGCCGCAGGGACTGGTCATGGCGCGACTGAGCAGCCCGGTCAGCTTGCCTTCGATATCGAAGTAGCGAATTTCGCGGAAATTGAACAGCTTCTCGTAGAAGCCGCTCCACTTGTCCATGTTGCCCCGGAACACATTGTGAGTCAGGTGATCGATATATGTCAGGCCCGCATCCACGAATTCGCCGGTAGGCGCCTCAGGCACGAAGTCCACATCGTAGATAGTCTGATCGCCGTAGCGATCCACCAGGTAGATCAGGCTTCCGCCAATGCCCTCGATGGCCGGGATATTCAGCTCCATGGGGCCTACCGGTCCTTCAACAGCGGTGGCGCCAAGTTCCACCGCGCGTTTCTGAGCCTGGGAGGCATTCTTAACACGGAAGGCCATGGCGCAAACGCAGGGACCGTGTCGACGTGCGAATCCCTGTGCAAAACTGTCCGGCTCGGCATTAATAAGGAAGTTAATGTCACCCTGCCGGTGCAAGGTAACGTCCTTGCTGCGGTGGCGGGCGGTGACCGGAAAGCCCAGGCTGGCAAACAGCCTACGCAACAACTCGGGATCAGGAGCTGCGTATTCCACAAACTCGAATCCATCCGTGCCCATGGGGTTATCAAAAAGGTCGGCCATTACATACTCCTGGGTGAGCCGGTAGACAGGTTTAGAGATTATTCCGGCTGGCGTTGTATCGTGGAACAAATTATAGTTTCATTTGAAACTAATTCAAGAGAACCCGAGGCGTGGCAAAACAAACCCCACTGGAACTGGACAGTTTCCTGCCGTACCGAATCAGCGTCCTGGCCAACACCATCTCCACCACCCTGGCTGGCGCATACTCCCAGCGGTTTGATCTGCGCATTCCCGAATGGCGGGTACTGGCCACCCTTGGCGGCTACCCCGACTCATCCGCCCGTGAGGTCGCCCGGCGCACGGCCATGGACAAGGTGGCTGTCAGCAGAGCTGTTTCCAGCTTGATGGAAAGGGGTCGCGTGGTCAGCTCAATTGATACCCTTGACCGCCGCCGAACTTTGCTGCGCCTGAGCCCCGATGGAGAAGCGCTGCTGGCGCGGATCGTTCCCCTGGCCCACGCCTATGAATCCAGGCTACTGGGAACCCTCACCCGGCAGGAACGGCTACAACTTGAAACACTGCTGGAAAAACTGATGCAGCAGGCCAGCCTGCGTAGCTCAGAAGAGGTGGAACCATGCTCAAAGCGCAGCTGAATAGCGGCTTTCCGCGATATCAGCACAGGCATTTAACAGGCATGCTTTGCGCCCGCAAATCACTGTTTTCAGCTCCCGAAGTCCGTCTTCGGATAACTCTTGTTTCACCCCGTCAAAAGCAGGGTTACAATTCGGAAATAGCGCGATTTCAGCAAGGAGTCTGGTGGCGGGTTTCAAGCCACGGTTAGCCGGAATCAAGGCAAACAATCTAGGAAATCTTCTTTACCAGCGCCGTAGCAATCTGCGGCAGCGGAGCCATATAAGTCATGCAACGCCGATCATCCAATGCCCAGATCAAGCTGCTGGAGTCCATCGTAACCGGTGCCAGCAACCATCCTGCAGCCAAGGACCAGCCTCTGCTGACGGAATTCGTCAAGCAAGCCTACCGCAACGTCTCACTTGACGACCTGGCCAATCACGATCCGGACGACCTGGTTGCCGCCGCAATCTCGGGGCTGCAATTTGCCCAGAAGCGCAAGCCGGGAAAGCCGAAGATTCGCGTTTTTAACCCGACGGTCGAGGCGCACGGTTGGAGCCATGCCTACACCATCGTGGAAATCGTCAATGACGATATGCCCTTCCTGGTGGATTCGGTTCGCGCCGCAATCAACGAAATCGGCCTGACAGTGCAGCTGACCATTCACCCTATCCTTCGTGTGCTGCGTGACGAAGAAGGCAACC
The DNA here is from genome assembly GCA_041571575.1 of Gammaproteobacteria bacterium. GTDB lineage: Bacteria > Pseudomonadota > Gammaproteobacteria > Steroidobacterales > BM003 > CAKZML01. The sequence continues at coordinate 3,254 of JBFFTZ010000244.1, forward strand.
TGCTGGACATCCTGCCGAGAAAGAAAAATCAGACCAGGGGCACAAAAGAATCCATGATGCGCCTGGAAATAGACCGTGAACCCGATGAAGATGCGCTCAAGAAATTGATTGCGCGCCTGAAGGTCATTCTCGCCGATGTGCGCAATGCCGTGGAAGACTGGGACGCAATGCGTAACAAGGCCAGGGAGATTTGCGAAGATATCGAGAAAAATCCGCCGCCCATTGATGAAGCCACCGTTGCGGAAAGCGTGGCCCTGATTCGCTGGATGGAAAACAATCATTTCACCTTGCTCGGATACCGTGAGTACGAACTGGAACGGGGCGAGGACAAAGACATTCTCAACCCACTGCCCAAGACCGGCCTGGGCATCCTGCGTTCGACCAGCTCTCGCAAACCAAAACGAGTGGAAATCACCTCCCGGGACGTTCGTTCCCAGGCGCGCGCCAGAGAACTGCTATTCATCACCAAGGCCAATTCCAAGTCCACGGTACACAGAAGTGCATACCTGGATTACGTCGGCATCAAGATTTTCGACAGTGCCGGTCGAGTGGTTGGAGAGAAACGGTTCCTTGGACTTTTCACGTCGGTGGCCTACAGCCGGAATCCCCGGGACATTCCTTTGCTCAGACACAAGGTGGCCCGGGTCATGGCCGACTCCGGCATTGACCCCCACAGCCATGCCGGCAAGGCCCTGCAGCATGTGCTGGACACCTACCCCAGGGAAGAACTGTTCCAGACCAGCGTGGATGACCTGACCCGAATTACCA
>JBFFTZ010000245.1:0-4016 GCA_041571575.1 Gammaproteobacteria bacterium
GCCGGTCAGCGCTACAGACAGAAACGGTGCCGGCAAGTGCATGCTGCCCTGGAATGTCATCAAGCCGGTAATTGCCAGCCAGATTCCGTAATAAGAGACGCCCATAAGGAAGCGTCGCAGGCGCAATACCTGCTTTGGATCTTGATCTGGTTCGAACCAGTTTTTCATCCCTTCCTCATAAAGGCTATCTGCGCCCAGGCGCAGATAGCGTTCTTTTCAGGAGGCCAATGACGTGCCTTGCTTGATACTGTCCCAGGCGGGCAGCAAATGAGAGCTTTTAGGGGCTGAAACGTGACTCAGGTCACGGGTTGCGGCTTATCCCAATATTCCTTCTCGCCTGTAGAGCCGGGTAGCCAGGGCCAGCAGAGCCAACCCTATGCAAAAGGTCGAGACGAACGAGGTTGCTACAAAGCTCAGGGACAGGGGATCAGCCTTCATCAAACCGGTAATGACCAGGTGTTGGGACAATGAGGGAATCAGCATAAGGGCCAATGTGGGTTTCAGAGTAAATAAGGCGGCCACGATAATCGGCAGGGTTGGCACAAGCATTAGTACCTGAAGGTAGGTCTGCGCTTCCTTGTAACTCTTGGTGAACGAGGCCACGGCTGTCATGCCTGCTGCACCAATCAGGGCGAACGGCAGCATCACGAGAAATATCCTGGCGGCCACTTCCACGCCAAAGTTGCTTGCCATGCCGACTACAGCGAGCGGCACGAATGACAAGGACACGGAGAAAGCAAGGAGGCTGACGATCAGCGAGAGCACCATGAACAGGCAGGTTGCCAGGACTTTGCCAACGATCAGCTGCCAGCGTTCCACCGGCAAGGTAAGCAAGGGCTCGAGGGAGCCGCGCTCGCGCTCCCCCGCCGTGGTGTCGGTGGCCAGATAAAGACCACCCATGAGCATGGAGAAAATGATGAAGTTATTCATCATGCCCAATAACAAAATTGACCGGCCGGTGGGGGTGGATACGTCGATATCTTCCACGGCAATGGGATTAATCACGGCCGGGTTTATCCCACGGGCCAGCAGGCGCTGCGCAGACAATTGCCGTTCGTACGCTCTGAGCAGACCCTCGGTGCGCCGAATATTCTTTCGTGCATTACTGTTCGCACTGTCCGAAACCAGCTGAATAATGGCGGAGTTTCCGCTACGCAATGCCTCCCCATAGCCTTCGGGAATAATAAGCACCACGTCCTCGGTTCCGGCGTCGATCAATTCCTTCGCTGCCTCAATCGTCAATTCCACGGGCATGACTTCGGCATTATTCTGGTTCAGGAACGCCACAAGGCTTGGAGCATTCTCGGCGCCCGACACCGGTAATGGCATGGTTTCGATAGATTCGCCAACTGAACGCTGCAGGCTCAGGGAAATCATGCCGGCAAACAACAAGGGGCCAAACAAGGGGCCGAAAAACAGCGCCGACATCAGGGTCCGTCGGTCGCGAAGGTTATCGGTGACTTCCTTGCGAAAAACCGTAAAGATTTGTCCCATCACAGTAACCCCTCTGCACTGCCTATGGCTTTCACAAAGGCGTCCTCCAGGCCTTGTTCACCAGTCTGTTCACGTAATGCTTCGGGCGTACCCGAGGCCACCACCTGACCGCTGCCGATGATGACAATCTCGTCACACAAGGCGGCCACCTCCTGCATGATGTGGCTGGAGAACAAGATACATATTCCATCGTCTCTCAACCTCAGGATCAATTCGCGCAGGGCACGGGTTGCCATGACGTCCAGTCCGTTGGTGGGCTCATCCAGGAGCAGGTTTTTCGGTTTATGGACCAGCGCCCTGGCAAGTGCCACCTTGGTTCGTTCGCCCTGGGAGAATCCCTTGGCCCGCCGCTCGATGACCTCTTCCAGGTCCAGCAGGTGAGCCAGTTCATCAATTCGCTGGTCCAGGGCTGCGCCCTGAAGTCCCAGCAGGCGACCGTAGTACGCGATGTTTTCCCTGGCGCTAAGGTTGGGGTAGAGACCGGAAGTGTGGGGTAGCACACCAATATTTCGTCTCACGGCCATGCTGGCGGTGCACACATCATCGCCATCAATAGTGGCCACGCCAGAGTCTGGTTTAAGCACCGTATAAAGAATTCGCAGGGTTGTTGATTTACCCGCCCCGTTGGGCCCGAGAAGCCCCGTTACCTTGCCATTCGGCGCGTCGAAACTTACGCCCTTCAGCGCTTCAACGGAGCCGAAAGATTTTCTTAGTCCGCGGGCTTCGATCATGGCGTAGGTCCGTTGAAGTCGATAAAAAATGGTGATGGTCCGAGGCGGTTAACGCACTCGCCATCCAGGCTTTCCAATGAAGAATCCTTGACGAAGTCTGTCACAAGCCTGGGTATACACCCGACTCCCAGCATCCCATGGCCTTGACCTGTGCCCACCAGGTGGCGCGCATTGCCCAGGTGGGCGGCAACGCGCTCTGCGAATTCGGGAGGTGTGATCGGGTCAGCCTCCCCGGACAGTAGCAATACAGGTTTGTCCGACACCAGGGGCTCTTTGATGTCCGGGTCCGCAAGGCCACGGGGCCAGACCTTGCATATGGTTTCCAGGGCGGTCATTTGTTCTTTGCCCAGGTAGGTCTTGTCCAGGGCATTCGAGTCTATCTCGTCCCGAATGAAAAATGGCGCATCTTCGGCGCAGACCACGGCGTTGTGCATACCGTAGGCTATGGCCTCTTCCATGGCTTCCATCACCATCATTCCCTGGGCGGTCAGGGGGCCATAGTTGCCCTTGTCCGCCTGGCTGATGAGCAGCGGCAAAAGGGCCGCTGATTCAGGTCGGTAACTGAGAAGTCGGACGGCCGCCGCCATGCCGCCGTATGACAATGTTGCAGGGGCGGTTATGCCGGTATTCGGGTCGACAAGCTGTAACTCAATCGGTGACGAGCGCAGGGTGGCTTTCAGTCTCTCGAAAGCCGCGGCCAGGTCGGGAAATGCGGAATTGCACTCGGCATTGGCCTTGCAACGTTCGAAGATCGCATCAAGGGCGTGTTGCGCATCCAGCGCAATTCGCGGGCCAAGCGCCATATCTGCCGGAACTACGCCATCGAGGATGACGCTCTGAGTATGTTCCGGAAAGCGGCGAAGGTAGTGTTGCGCGACACGGGTACCATAAGAGACTCCGTACACGACCATTTGCTCATAGCCCAGGGCTTCTCGTACTGCATCAAGATCCTGCACGGCGACACTGGTGGTGTAAAACCGCGGGTCGCCGGGCAAGTCGTCCAGGCACCTGGTGAGAAGCTCGGTGGCTTTTTCTTCATCCCATTCCGGCAAGGCTTCTTCCGGGGACGAATCGCAGGCCAGCCGATTGGATTTGCCGGTGCCACGCTGGTCCACCAGCAGGATGTCATGACTGCTTCGGATGCGTTGCAGGACATTGCTATAGGCAACAAAAGCTTCTGATGCCGCCTGCCCGGGGCCGCCGGCCAGCAGTGTCAGCGCCTGTTCGGAGCGTTGTTTGTTCAGGGTAGGAATTCGGGCAACAAACAGGGAGATTGTTTTTCCCTGGGGCTCGTCCGGGTTCTCCGGCACAGCAAAATATCCGCACTCGGCTTGAATGGAGCTTGAGCCGGTCGTGTCGTGAATTCGACAGTCCTCAAGCTCCAGCGCCTCGCTACTGGCGGTCCCCGGCAGGCTCCAGAGCAGCGCTGCGAGAGCAACCAGAAGCAATATCCTATGGCCCATTCCGAGTTCCTTTTCCGTGAATTTTGGCTATCTTCCTAGCCTGCCGGACCAATGTAAAGCACGTGGATAGATGCGCAACTGCCTGATCTGCTGATAAAATGCCCGGCCGCCCTGAAGGCGGTGAGAGAAAGTTATGGCGTACGAACAATCCTATGACGTGATCGTGGTCGGCGGCGGCCACGCCGGCACCGAGGCAGCATTGGCCTCGGCGCGCGCCGGTGCGCGCACACTTTTGCTTACCCACAATATCGAGACCGTGGGACAAATGAGCTGTAATCCGGCCATAGGCGGTATCGGCAAGGGGCACTTGACCCGGGAAATTGACGCC
>JBFFTZ010000246.1:0-4013 GCA_041571575.1 Gammaproteobacteria bacterium
ATGAATTCGAGGTCGAGGCCAATCGACTCTGGGGGCAGGTGAAACCCCTGTATGAGCAACTGCAATGCTATGTCAGAGACCAGCTTGGTGACGTATATGGCCGCGACAAGGTGCCGGCCGACAAGCCAATTCCGGCTCACTTGCTGGGCAATATGTGGGCCCAGGAATGGGGCAACATCTATCCCCTGGTTGAGCCCTTTCCCAGTGAAAAGGGGCAGCAGGTGGACATCTCTGCCAACCTCCAGGCCCAAAACTACGACGCCAAAAGAATGTTCAAGTCAGCCGAGTCGTTTTACACCTCAATGGGGCTGAAGGAACTGCCGGAGAGTTTCTGGGAAAAATCCATGCTGGTGAAGCCTCGCGACCGCGAGGTGGTGTGTCACCCCAGCGCCTGGGACATGGACCCGGCGGTCAACGACGTACGCATCAAGATGTGCACCGACCCCACCGAGGAAGACCTGGTCACCATCTACCACGAGCTTGGGCACATCTACTATTACCTGTATTACAGCGAGTTGAAGCCAATATTCCGCCGTGGTGCCAATGATGGATTCCACGAAGCCATCGGCGATGCGCTGACCCTGTCCATGACCCCCGGCTATTACCAGCAAGTGGGCCTGCTGGGCGACTACCAGGAAGACGCCCATGCACTGATCAATTACCAGATGAAGGAAGCGCTGGACAAGATTGCCTTCCTGCCTTTTGGCAAGCTGATCGACCAGTGGCGCTGGGACGTCTTCGCGGGCAAGATCAGTCCTGAGCAATACAACCAGAGCTGGTGGGATCTTCGCACCGAGTTCCAGGGCATCGAGGCGCCTGTAGCTCGCAGTGAGGCAGATTTTGATCCGGGCGCCAAGTACCACATCCCGGCCAACACCCCTTATACCCGTTACTTCCTGGCGCGGATTCTCCAGTTCCAGTTCCACAAGGCCATGTGCGATGCTGCCGGCTTTGAGGGTCCGCTATACCAGTGCTCCATCTACGGCAGCAAGGAAGCGGGCGAGAAACTGGCCGCCATGCTGGCAATGGGCCAAAGCAAGCCCTGGCCGGAAGCCCTGGAGGCCCTCACCGGTACCCGGGAAATGGATGCCACGGCCATCATCGAATATTTCCGGCCCCTGATGGGATGGCTGGAAGAAGAAAACAAGGGAAAGACCTGCGGCTGGTAGCTGATAAGAACCAGGCAAGAAACGGGGCGCTTTGGCGCCCCGTTTTTTATTCTTTTCCGGCAGATTCCGGATCCGCCGGATCGTGATGAATCAGGACATCGGCAAGGGGAAACGCATCCTCGATCTCGTCTTCCACCTGCTGGCCAATGTCGTGGGCCACGGAAAGCGGCATGTTGCCGTCCATTTCCAGGTGCAGCTGGATAAACAGCACCCGCCCGGATTGCCGGGTTCGCAGTTCGTGCAGGCCCGACACTTCGGGATGAGCCATGACGATGTCTCTGATCTGTTGCTGCATCTCCGCCGGCAACTCCCGATCCATCAGCAACTGGACTGCCTCGTGGCCAATCTGCACGGCGCTGTAGAGGATGACCATGCCAATCACGATGGCGAGGATTGGGTCCACGTAGTACCAGCCGCCATAGGAAGCCGCCATGGCCACCAGCACCGCCATATTGGTGAACAAGTCACCCACGTAGTGCAGGGAATCAGCCTTGATGGCCACTGATCCGGTCCGCTTGATCACTTTCCACTGTATCGACAGCAGCAGCACTGTCGCGACGATTGCCATAATGCTGACCACCACGCCCACCACGGGCTGATCAACAGGCCTGGGCTCCAGCAGTCGTTGGTAGGCGTGGAAAAACAGGAACACGGCACTGGCTGCAATCAATAACGACTGGCCAAGTCCGGCCAGGAACTCTGCCTTGCCGTGACCAAAAGGATGTTCCTTGTCAGCCGGCACCAGGGCGTAACGCACCGCAATCAGGTTAATCAGTGAGGCAAGGCCGTCCATGAGCGAGTCGATGAGGCTAGCCAGCAGACTGACCGAACCGGTCATCAGCCAGGCGACAACCTTCACAACCACCAGACCTGCGGCTGTTAGCACCGAGGCACCCGTGGCCAATTTCAGCAGGCGTACCGATTCATCATGACTAGCGTGGGTATTCATTCGGGTATTCTCGTAATCAGCTTTTCGTGTAGGAGACTCGAACCCCGCATAAAGCTGGTCCGCAGAAACTCCGCGTCTACCGGTGACAAGTTGAAGCGCAGGCCGGCCTCCTCAATCAATTCATTGGTGGACGGGCCATGATCAGAAATCCACCGCACTGCCTGGCGCAGCTTGTCATGCCTGGGGCTAACCGTTGTTGAACTCTGCACCGTTCTTATCTGCTCAGTATCTTCTTGCCACGGACAACAGCCAGGTTTCCGGATCACCGCCTGCAACATCCAGATATTTCTGCCATTCCAGTCTCAGGGAATTCCGGGCCCCCAGGTCCCAGTGAACGCCAAGGCCGAGTGCCGCGGCAATACCGCTCTTGTCGGGTCCCGAATAATCTTCCACCGCCAGGGAACCGCCAACTTCAATTTTCTGGCGGGCCTTCCAGGCCAGCGCCCCACCCCGGGCAAACACCTGCACCGAATCGCCCAGCGATGCGGTGGCCAGGGCACTGAATTCAAATCCTGCCGTGGAAATCTTGATCGAAACCGGGTCACCGTCGACATGACTGGCAGAGGCCCGGGCAGCACCGAAATCCACCCAACCGGTTTCCACCGCCAACCAGTCGAAAAACTGGTGCCCCGTATAGAACTTCCAGGCCAGGGCTGATTCATCCACCGTCTCCAGGGTCGTGCCCGACCAACCGGATGCTAACTCGCTCATCTGGGTGAATTCAGACGCTCCGAATCCCAGACCCAGATAAGACTGTTCAGGCTGGACCGCCCAGGCCGGAGCTGCCGACAGACAATACGCAACGACGCCGAACAATATCGAAGTACGTCCGGTCCAGACTCCACCATTCATGAAATTCCCTGCCTGCTAGTCATGTCACCCGCTTTGCCTGACCCGGTGCCGGACCAAACTAGCCATCAATTATTGGCAGATCCTTGTCCACCGGCATCCATTCTACATGGCTGTCGAAGAAAACGTTCGCCTGGGGCTGTCGATCAATAGGGCCATCAAAATTGGCCAGGGTAATGTGCGTCTCTCCCGGCCAGCGAGTGGAACGAAAAAACAGGCTGCTGCCACATCGGCGGCAAAATCCCCGCTGGGCGGCCTCAGAGGAATTAAACCAGGCAAGGTCATTTTCACCCCCGGTAAGCCTGAATTTGTCGTTCGTGACGCCTACCCAGGTGACGTAACCCGCACCATGTTCCTTCTGACACATCCTGCAGTGACAATGAGCGGACCAACTGGTTTCACCCTGGACACAAAACCTCAGGCTTCCGCACAGGCAGCCACCTTCAAACGATTGGTTTCCCATGACTCACCTCGCTTTGGTCGGATTTCCCCTGGCCCTGTGCAAATGATGATGCGCGGCAAGCCAGCCCATCGCAAGGAGGTGAATCACGGTCCCAGCGGCGCACTCAGGAAATTGTCTCGCTTTGAAAGCGCTTGGCGCGCATATCTTCCGACCAATAGTTGGCCGGCCAGCCGCCTTTCAATTTCAGCTGCCGGACGAAATCCAGGGGCACTGGCAATTGCTGCCAGACGGATGGCAGGTACACGGCGTGACGCCAGTGCTCCTCCAGTAACAAGCCATCGATGCCCGGCCGCAAGGTACTTAGCAGGTCCTGTTCGCTGGAAACCGGCATGTCTTGCATGGGGCTCAAAATAGAAATTTCCAGGGTAAGTTTATCCATCTCTTCCTGCGCCAGAGAAGGAAATCTCGGGTCGCGAAATCCGGCAGAAAACGCCGCCCACGCCACAGCCTTCGCCAGGGGCTCGCTGGCCTCCATGGATCCTATACAGCCGCGAAGAAGCCCGCCCTTGTGCAAGGTGACGAAGCACGCCGCCGGCTCGGCAAGCTTGTCGGGCAGTGCATCCAGGTCCGGCTCAAGGGGCCG
>JBFFTZ010000247.1:0-4005 GCA_041571575.1 Gammaproteobacteria bacterium
GAGATTAGCCAGGGTATGGTTGGAAGCGTGCAGCGCGTGTTGGTGGAGCGGCATTCCAAGAAAGATCCAGGACAGTTGGCCGGGCGTACTGAAAATAACCGCTGGGTAAATTTCGATGGTCCGTCGGAGTTAATTAACCAGTTTGCGACGGTGCTGATTACCGAGGGCTTGCCGAACTCCCTGCGCGGTCGCTTGCAGACGACGGAACAATCTTGAACGCTGAAATTGCCAAGACGGACCTGGTGCTGGAGCCGGCAGACAATGAGCGCCTTGCCCAGGTGTGCGGGCAATTCGACGAGAATCTCCGGTTGCTGGAACGGCGCATGAGCGTGGGTATCAGTAATCGTGGTAATCGCTTTGTATTGTCTGGTGAGCAGGCGGCCGTTGAGGCGACTGGCAAAGTCCTGACCCAGCTTTACGAGCTGGCGGCGAGGGAGTATTTGAATCCGGAGCGCGTTCATATGGCTATTCAGGAAGCAGGCATGGAAAGTGGCGCCAGCGGCGAGTCGGCCGAGATGGATCTGATCGTTAAGACGCGCAAACGCACTATCCGTGCCCGGGGCGTCAATCAGCGCAGCTATGTTAAGCAGATGCGCGAGCAGGACCTGACATTTGGCGTGGGTCCGGCCGGTACCGGCAAGACCTACCTGGCGGTTGCTGCGGCGGTGGAAGCCCTGGAGACGGAAAAGGTGCGCCGAATCATCCTGGTCAGACCGGCGGTGGAGGCGGGCGAACGGCTGGGCTTCCTGCCCGGTGACCTTGCCCAGAAGGTGGACCCCTATCTTCGCCCTATGTATGACGCCCTCTATGAGATGCTCGGTTTCGACCGGGTGGCCAGGCTGGTGGAAGCCCACGTTATTGAAATTGCTCCCCTGGCGTTCATGCGCGGCCGCACCCTGAATGAATCTTTCGTGATCCTGGATGAAGCCCAGAATTCGTCCGTGGAACAGATGAAGATGTTCCTCACTCGCATTGGATTTGGTTCCCATACGGTGGTGACCGGGGACATAACCCAGACTGACCTACCTCGCAGCCAGCTCTCGGGTTTGCGTCACGCCCTGGATGTGCTCCGGGATGTGAGCGGCGTCGGATTTACCCATTTTTCTGCCCAGGACGTGGTGCGCCATCCGCTGGTGCAGCGCATCGTCCGGGCATACGAGAGACACCAGGATGTCTGACTCGGATCATGTTTCCCGCCGGGCCCTGGAACTGGATTTCCAGCTGGCTTGTGAGGCACTACCGGGTATCCCCGGGGCGGCCCAGTTTGCCACCTGGGCCGAGGCGGCCCTGGTCGGTGAGCGTGACCAGGCAGAGCTGAGTATTCGCGTGGTGGACGAAGAAGAAGGCAGGGCGATGAACTTGCAATATCGAGGCAAGGCCTATGCGACCAATGTGCTGTCCTTCCCGGCGGATATACCCGATTACGTTGAGCTTCCCTTGTTGGGCGACCTGGTGATTTGTGCTCCCGTGGTGGCCGAGGAAGCTCGTGAGCAGGGCAAGGCGCCGGAGGCCCACTGGGCGCACATGGTGGTGCACGGAGTGCTGCACTTGCTTGGCTATGACCATATTGATGATTCAGTGGCGGAAGTCATGGAGAACAGAGAGCGTAGAATACTTTCTGGCTTCGGTTTCGCTGACCCTTATACGCCGGCCGATTGAGTAGATGAGCCGGATTCGCATTACCGCAGGAGATTACCCTAATGTCAGATGACCAACCTCCAAGTAGAAACGGTCTCGGGAAACCGGGCTGGTTGCGCCAGTTGTTTTGGCGCCTTGGCAGTCGTCCCCGGGATCGGGAGGAATTGGCCCGGGTTCTTGACGAACTTTCGGGGTCTGGCGTTCTGGATGTGCAGGAACTGGGCATGATACGTGGTGTGCTCGAGGTATCGGAGTCCCAGGTGAGGGATATCATGATTCCGCGTTCCCAGATGGTGGTGCTTGATCGTGACGACGCGCCCCAGGAAATGCTTGAGGTCATTAACGCCTCGGGACACTCGCGCTTTCCGGTGATCGGTGAAGACCGTGACGAGGTGATTGGCGTCTTGTTGGCAAAAGATTTGCTGCGCTTCTTCGCTGAAAACGAGGAAGGGCGTTTTGATATTCGCGAGTGCTTGAGACCTGCGGTGTTTATACCCGAGAGCAAGCGCCTGAATACCATGCTCAAGGATTTCCGCGTCAGCCACAATCACATGGCAATCGTGGTGGATGAGTACGGTGGCGTGTCGGGTCTGTTGACCATTGAAGATGTGCTTGAGGAAATCGTCGGCGAAATTGGTGATGAACATGACATCGAGGAAGATGTTGAAATTGTCCGGGAGAGCCCCCGGCGCTTCCTGGTAAAAGGCTATACCAAGGTCTGGGATTTCAACGACTATTTTGGCTCCAAGTTTCTTGACGAAGAGTTTGATACCGTGGCCGGCATGATCATGCATGAGCTGGGGCGCCTGCCCCGTCGCGGAGAGGTGCTGAAACTCGGCGACATGGAATTGCGGGTTGTCCGGGCTGATCGTCGCAGGGTCGAGACCGTGCAAGTGACCCTTGCGGAAGATCATGTTGAAACTCAGGGAGATTCCGCCTGAGTCGCCCGGGTATGCAACGCGCTGTCGGGACCATCCAGCGTTGGCAGCACTGGCGGATAGGATTGTCCGCAATGGCCGGGGCTATCTTGCCCCTGGCATTCGCACCGTTGTCTGCCTACCCCCTGGCGCTTGCCGCGCCGGCCCTGTTTTTTTTGCTGATAGACGGGCAGCGCCCCGGGCTTGCCGCTCGATGTGGCTTTGCCTTCGGCTTCGGCGCCTTTCTTTTTGGCACTTACTGGCTGTACATCAGTGTTCATCACTTCGGCAAGGCGCCTTTATATATCGCCCTGCCGGTGATGTTGAGCCTGATAGCCGTGATGGCGGCCTGGTATTCCTTACTGGCCTGGGTATGCGCCCGCTGGCTGACGGGCTCGGCGAGCTCACGCTGGCTGATGAGTTGGCCCGCTGCCTGGGTGCTAGGGGAATGGTTGCGGGGATGGGTGGCATCGGGCTTTCCGTGGTTGAGCCTGGGTTACAGCCAGGTGGACAGCCCCCTTGCGGGGTTCGCGCCGCTGGCCGGCGTGTACGGCGTGAGTTGGGCCACCGTTTTGGTGGCTGGCGGAATCGCGTTAATCGTGCGTGGATCGAATAAACCAAGATGGCTGGGTCTGTTGGCAGCCGTTACCGTCTGGCTGGGAGGCGGCTTGCTTCGGACTGTCTCCTGGACCACTGCCGAGGGCGAACCCGCCCAGGTAATGCTTGCCCAGGGAAACATATCCCAGGATCGGAAGTGGCTTCCCGAGCAGCGTCAGCCTACCCTGGACCTGTATCGTGAACTCACCCTTGAGAACCTGGACAGTGACCTGATCGTCTGGCCCGAGGCGGCGATTCCGTCATTGGTCTCGGAAGAGACGGGCTACCTTTCGGAGGTCTGGACCCAGGTGCAGGAATCTGGCGGTGTGTTGGTGCTGGGCGTACTCAGGCTGGACAGTTACGACTGGGAAGTTCGGAACTCGTTGCTGGCTCTGGGTGAGGAACCGAGTTTCTACGACAAGCGACACCTGGTGCCTTTCGGGGAATATTTCCCGGTGCCGGATTTTGTGCGTAACTGGCTGCGCCTGATGAGCCTGCCTTATTCCGATATTGAACCTGGAACTGACGACCAGGAAGTTCTTAGGGCCGGGCGTTTTCGTATCGCGCCCACGATTTGTTACGAGGATGCGTTCGGGGCCGAGCAGCGAATTTTCCTTCCCCAGGCGAACCTGCTGGTGAATGTCAGCAACGATGCATGGTTCGGGGATTCGGTGGCGCCCCATCAGCACCTGCAAATCGCCCGCATGCGTGCTCTTGAGACGGGTCGCTTCCTGATCCGCAGCACCAATACCGGTATCTCGGCGGTGGTGGATTCCAGGGGCCAGGTGGTAGCGCGATCTCCCCAGTTCCAGGTGGCGACCCTCAAGGCCACGGTGCAGCCGCTGACCGGCGC
>JBFFTZ010000248.1:0-4004 GCA_041571575.1 Gammaproteobacteria bacterium
ACGATAGCCGCTGCCTTGATTGGCCTGGTCGCCCTGAGCAGTTTCCTGACGCCATCGGGTCCCCAGGTGTCTGAGGAGCCCGACCAGTTACCCCTGGGCAGGATCCTTCGCCAGCCCAGGGTGATCGCGTTGTTGTTGGTGGCCCTGCTGGTCCAGGCCGCCTTCGGGCCTTATTACGTTTTTTTCACGGTGTACCTGGAAGAGCTGGGATATGCCCGCACGACCATAGGCATTCTTTGGGCTCTCGGAGTGGCTGCGGAGATAGCCGTATTCCTTTATAGTCCGTGGTTGTTCAGGGTGTTCAGTCGGCGCTCGCTTCTGGCGGGTGCTTTGGGGTTCGCCGTGCTGCGCTGGTGCCTGACGGCGGCGTTTGCAGATAACCTGGCATTGTTGGTGTTTGCCCAGTTGCTCCACATGGCCAGTTTCGGTCTGTTTCACGCCGTTGCAGTGGTATGCGTGCATGATTTTTTCCCGGGGAAAACCCACGGCCGAGGACAGGCGCTATATAGTAGCGCGGGCTTTGGCGCCGGTGGTGCCCTGGGCAGTTTGTACAGCGGCTACAGCTGGAGCTTGTTTGGACCCCAGGCAATGTTCTGGATTGCCGCGGGATTGGTGGCAGTGGCGTTGATTATTGCGGTGGTCTGGATTCATCCAGACAGTGTCGAAGATGAACTAGTGGCCGAATGGTCGGAAGAGTAATCATGAGCGAAAAATTCAATGTAGCCGTGGTAGGCGCCACGGGACTGGTTGGTGAAACCATGATCAGCATCCTCGAGGAACGAAAATTCCCGGTGGATGAATTGCACCTGCTTGCCAGCTCCGGCTCGGCAGGCAAAGTGGTCATGTTTGGCAACAAGCGGATTACGGTGCAGGACCTGGCTGATTTTGATTTTACCGGGGTGGATATCGGCTTGTTTTCCGCCGGTTCAGGGGTGTCCGAGGAATATGCACCCAAGGCGGCTGATGCGGGTTGCGTGGTCATCGACAACACCTCCCGATTTCGCCAGGAGAAGGATATCCCGCTGGTCGTGCCGGAGGTGAATCCCGAGGCGCTGGCCGGATACGTTAATCGGAAGATCATCGCCAATCCCAATTGTTCCACCATCCAGATGTTGGTGGCGCTGAAGCCCCTGCATGACGCGGTGGGTATCAAGAAGATTGTTGTCTCGACCTACCAGGCCGTATCCGGGGCTGGCCGACGACACATGGAAGACCTGGCCAAGCAGACGGCCCTGATGATGAATGGCCGGCCCTTTGAGAGCGAGCTTTACAAAAAACCCTTGGCATTCAATGCATTGCCGCAGATTGATGTGTTCGAGGATAATGGCTTTACTCGTGAAGAAATGAAAATGGTGAACGAAACCCGAAAGATATTCGGCGACCCGGAGATTCGGGTGAATGCCACGGCAGTGCGTATCCCGGTGTTTTTTGGTCACTCCGAGTCAATTTATATTGAAACTCGTGAACCAGTTACTGTGGCGCAAGCCAGAAAGTTGCTAAAAAACGCACCTGGGGTGGTTCTGATGGATGACCCCAAAAAATTGAAATATCCGACTCCCGCAACCGATGCCGCCGAGAAAGATGGGGTGTTCGTGGGCAGGATTCGACAGGATTTGGATGATGATCGAGCCTTGAGTCTTTGGGTGGTGGCTGACAACGTGCGAAAAGGTGCCGCTTTGAACAGCGTCCAAATAGCTGAATTGTTGGTAAAAGAGTATTTGTAAGCTATAGTTAGCCGCTGAATATAAAGGGTCTTGTCAAGAGATGCGCTTGCCTTTCGGCCATTGACATAATCCAAAAGTATCGCCGGTAAAAGAGCAATTTAGGGAGTTCAGATGGCGCGGAAAACAAGGGTTATCCCCCTCTTGGTGCTAACGGTATGTCCGTCAGTTTCCTGGGCACTGGGTCTTGGGGAAATCGATCTCAAGTCAGCTCTGAACCAACCAATGCGTGCCGAGATATCCATTGTCGGCGCCACCGGTGAAGAGCTCTCTGGAGTTGATGTGCACCTGGCTTCCCAGGGCGCCTTCGATCGATTGGGTCTGGATAAGCCGCAATTTCTGAATTCGCTTGAATTTGAGGTCGGGCGGAATGATCGGGGTGAACCGGTGCTCAAGGTGAGCTCCATGATTCCGATCACCGAGCCCTTTGTGACCTTCTTGCTGGAAGCCAAGTGGGCCCGCGGATCATTGTTACGCGAATACACGGTGTTGCTGGATCCTCCCACTTTTGTGCCCCAGGCAACCCCGGCGCCGGCACCGGTTGTGCGGGCTCCCTCGACCGCTACCCAGACCACCCGCACCAGCGGCACAGTGTTGCGTCAGCCCGAGCCCGCCCCGGCGGCAGAAACCGTGGCTCCTGCGCGTGCCCCTTACACGCCGCCTGAAGGCAGCTACCGCATTGGTCGCGGTGATACCTTGTGGGAAGTGGCGGAACGCTACCGCCCGTCCGATGTAACCGTTAACCAGATGATGATTGCGCTGTACGAGGCGAACCCCGAGGCGTTCTCCGGCAATATCAATCGTCTTCGTGCAGGCTCCATCTTACGCATCCCTTCTGCCGGGGATTTGCGTGCGGTAAGCGGAAGTGCTGCGGATTCTGCGGTGCGTGAACACATGAATTCGTGGAAGCCTGGCTCCGGAATGCTGGGTCCGAAGATTGAACCTACGTTGAGGCTGGTTCCGCCGAGCGAACCGGTGGCGCGCCCCTCGGCAGGCGGCACTCGCGATGAGCAAGGCGATGATGCCGACTCCTACCTCAGGGACGAAGTGGATCGTCTGCGTCGCGAGTTGGAAAGCGCCGAAGGACGTTTGCAGGTCCAGAATGACCAGGTCGCAATCCTTCAAAAGAATCTTGAGGAGGCTCGTGCATCTGCCGCCCAGGCACAGCAGCCTGCCCCTGAGCTCGAGCCCGCAGCAGAACCGGAAGCTGAGCCTGAGGCAGAACTGGCCGCACCGGTCGAGGAAGCGGTTCCGGTAGAGGCAGAGACCGAAGCGGAAGCCCCGGCAGAAGATGCGGGGATCAAGGAACGCGCCACCCGGGTAGTGCCCGCGCCAGCTGAAAAATCCACCATGGATACCCTGCTGGGTTGGCTGATGAGCCCTATTTCCTTTGTCCTGTTGGGCGCCCTGGCCCTGCTTGCCGCATTGCTGGTATTCCTGCGCCTGCGCAAGACTGACGAGGGAGAGACTGCGCAACCCTGGGAAGACGTTTCCGATATCGACGACGAAGGCCTGGACGAGGTAGAGGACATTGAGCGTACCCAGACCTCGGTTACCCTGCGTGCCGGTGAGCGAGGCGCGCATCCTGGCTTCCTGGTGGAGGAAGAGCCGCACCACGAAGATACCGCCAATCTTGAACCTGATGTGTTCGAGGCTGCCGGTCCCGGAGCGGGACTGGATACCACCACGGTTGAGCCATCGGTGGCGTCCGAGGTGGGTGAGTTTGACCTGGCGGATACCCTTCAGATCGATCGGCCGAAGCCGGCTGTAGAGGCAGAGGTTACCGATCCCATCGCCGAGGCGGACTTCCATATGGCCTACGGTCTGTATGACCAGGCCGCCGAGATTTTGCAGACCGCGGTGGACAATGATCCGTCGAATGCTGAATTGCAGATGAAGTTGGCCGAAGTCTTCTTTGTCTGGGGTAACGCAGACCAGTTCCGGGCAGTTGCTCAAACCATGAGCGAAAACCGTGAAACGGTTGGCCAGGGCAACTGGGAGAAAATCCTGATCATGGGTAAACAGTTGCTGCCCGATGACGAGATGTTTGGAGAAACCCCCGGGACCACCGGCGGGACTGATATGGACCTGTCGATTGAAGACAGCCAGATGAACAAGGCTCTCGACCTTGAGTTGTTCGAAGAAGGTGCTGAAGGCGAAGGCGACGAAATGATCGACCTGGACTTCAGTGGCACCATGGATTTTCCGGGCGACACCCAGGAAATGCCCTCGGTAGATGATGGCAGTGAAATCACTCGCGAACTTCCGGTGACGGAGGAAGGC
>JBFFTZ010000249.1:0-4004 GCA_041571575.1 Gammaproteobacteria bacterium
AACTGGTCGACAATTGCCTTGATATCCCCCATGCCGTTACCGGTATCAACGAGCAGCGCCCGATCAGCCCCGGTAATAAGGTAGGAAATGACCTCCTGCCACTGAAAAGGCTCGTAGATGGCGAAGATGCCGGGGCCCACGCGGTAGACCTCAAACCAAGCATTGGAGCTGGGATGCTTTTCGAGGGCGGCATAAGCGGGGCGGGGCAATCGCTCGCAAAAGCTGGCGAGCTCATCTGCTTGGACGCTCAAGGGTGCAAGCCCCGGGATCAAGGCCATTATGCAGAACCATTTCGCAAAGCGTAAATTGCCCGAACTGCCGGTCATAACAACTCCTTATGGCATGATCGCTGACGCGGGGATGAATTGGATTTTTGGAAACTGTATCCCAGCTGGGCCTGTCAATCATCCTTCGGCCAGACAATTTTACCAATTCCTGCCAGCAGACCTTGCGAAATGACCCTATTACTAGGGCTCAGAGTCGCCCCTTTAAAATTCCCAATGTTAGTATTAACCTCGCCTGTTATGAGTGAAGCATCGCGAGTCTAGCCATTGAAATAGCTTGCTTTGAGTCCGAGAACGGGGTGGCCAACAGGCGGCTTTAAGGCCATGATCGCGACTGGGCCGAATATTTGGGCAATTTATCTTTTCAGAACAGGTTTTTTCCTCCCAGCAGAGTATCTCCATGACGGATAAGACCACTAATTCAAACTCGAAATTCTCCCGCGAGGCGGAAGAAATTATTACCCGATTCGAGTTCACCATGCAGCAATCTCCCGAAGCGGTATTCTGGTTGGACCAACATGGAAGGTTTTCCTACGTAAACAATCAAGCCTGCCTGTCGCTGGGATACACCCAAGATGAGTTGCTGTCCCTTTACCTGTGGGACATTGATCCAGATTATTCAAAAGATCGCTGGGAGATTCAGTGGGCCGAAATGCAACGGGCCGGCAAACGTATCTTTGAGACCAGGCATCAACGCAAGGATGGTTCAATATTCCCGATTGAAGTATTGGCCTGCCAAATTAATTTCGGTGGAAAGGAATTCCATGCCGCCTACGTTCGGGACATCTCGGAACGTAACAAGGCCAGGGAAGACCAGGCCATGCTCCAGGAACAACTTCACCAGGCTCAGAAGCTTGAGGCCCTGGGAATCCTGGCAGGTGGCATCGCCCATGATTTTAATAACATGCTAAGCGTCATCATCGGATATACGGAATTGCTGAAAAGCAGGGTTTCAGAAGACCAGGATGCCAGCCGGGATCTGATGGCGATTGAAAACGCCGCGCTGCGTTCCAGGGATGTCACCCGGCAACTGCTGGCGTTCTCACGCAAGCAGGTCATTGCGCCGGTTGCTTTACAAATTGACGAGCAGATCGAAGGCACAATGAAAATGCTCGGCAGGTTGATCGGCGAAAATATTGAACTGGAGTTTGCAAAGTCGGATAAGACCTGGGAAACCCGGCTGGATCCTTCTCAGTTCGATCAAATCCTTGTGAACCTTGCAGTGAATGCCCGAGATGCCATGCCCGGGGGTGGAAAGTTAGTGATCACGACGAAGAACGTGGTCATTAATGAGGAGCAGGCAAAGAAAAAAGGCGATTGCATTCCCGGCGATTATGTTTTGATGAGCGTTCGAGATGACGGCATTGGCATGAGCCGGGATACCCAGGAACGCATCTTCGAACCATTTTTTACCACCAAGGAAGCGGGGAAAGGAACGGGGCTGGGGTTGCCAACGATATTCGGAATCATAAAGCAGAATCACGGATGCATCGATCTGGAAAGTGAACCGGGTAAAGGCACTTGCTTCAAGCTCTATTTTCCCAGGAATACAATCGCTGAGGATCAGCCTGAGACCAAGCCAGAAGATGAGGCCGGCAAGGGAGTTGGGACCGTTTTGCTCGTTGAAGACGACGAGATGGTTCGCAGCATGGCGACCAAGATGCTGGAAAAGATTGGTTACACAGTGGTGGCGGTTGCCAGCCCAACGCAGGCAATTGCCTACTGCGAGTCGGGACTCCATGCCGTGGACCTGCTTTTAACGGATGTTGTCATGCCCAAGATGAGCGGCATTGAGCTCAGTCAGCGGCTCAAGGACACTTACCCTGAACTAAAGGTCCTGTTCATGTCCGGGTACGCGGCCCTGGTCAGTGACCGACACGGAGTGATTCAGCCAGGTTTGAATTTCATCCAGAAGCCATTCAGTAAAAATGACCTGGCCTTGAAAATTAGCCAGGTTATCGGGGATGTCGTCGCTGAAGCTGACTGAGCAGCGGGTTGCATACAGAAGAGTTGGCGTTTCGCTCCAGTGCCAGTGACCCCATGGTTGATGCGCAAGGCGGTGCACCTGGAGTCGACCCCACTTGCTTCTTGGTCTAGTCTTCGGATCAGGCATTGAAGAACATCAACCAGAATTGACAGGGAACCCTTATGAAACGCTTTGCATGGCTAGGCCTGTGTCTTTTTATCGTGTCGTGTTCCAGCGGTACTCCACGAAATGTAGTTCAGCCACCGGAGACCCGTGTTGACCCGGTAACCGAGACGCTCCACGGGGTGCAACTCACGGACCCTTACCGATGGCTGGAAGGGGATAACTCGGATCCTGATAACCAGGGTGTCGTCACGCCGGAGGTCACGGCGTGGACCGCTGCCCAGAATGCCTACACCCGCTCGATACTGGACAATCTGCCAGGCCGCAAGGCTCTGGAGGATCGGCTGCGGCCGCTGATGGAAGTGGGCGCTGTGACCCGCCCCGTGATACGGGGTGAGCGCTACTTCTACACCAAGCGAGAGGGGAACCAGAATCAGCCTGTCGTGTTCATGCGCAATGGACACGATGGCGAGGATACCGTGCTGATTGATCCTGCGATTCTTGATCCCAGCGGCCTGACTACCGTGACCTGGTTCTCCCCGGATACCAGCGGCAAACTCCTGGCCTACGGCACGTATAGCCAGGGCGATGAGAACACCACCTTGCACTTGCTTGAGGTGGATACGCTGAAGAAGCTGGACCTTGAGATTCCCGACAAGACCCAGTCGCCCGACTGGCTGCCTGACGCTTCGGGGTTCGTGTACAACAACCTGAAGGATCCGAACAATCCCTACAGCGGCCAGGTGATGTTTCACCGCATGGGCACAGACCCGGCCGGTGATGCATTGCTGTTTCGCCAATTCACCAAAGAAGAGAACGAGAAGCTGGCGACAACCTGGGGGCCCTATGGCGGCCTGTCCAGGGACGGTCACTGGCTGGTGCTGGGGTATTGGATAGATACGAAGTCCAACGACCTGTGGATCGTGAACTTTGACGAGTTTCTGAAGACCGGTGAAATCGACAAGAAAGTGGTCACGGTAGGTGATCCCGGAGTGGTGCTGGGTGTTGCCGTGTTTGGTGACACACTGTTGATCCAGACCACCAAAGGTGCGCCCCAGGGGCGTATCGTTGCGACAAGCACAAGTCAGCCGGATACATCGAACTGGCGCGACCTGGTGCCGGAGCGTGCCGATGCGGTGATCGAGAGTGTGGCCTGGGGGGACGGCGTGTTTGCCGTCACCTACTTGAAGAACGCCTCCAATGTGGTGGAAGTGTTTGATATGACCGGCAAGTCTCTGGGGGTGCTTGAGCAGCCCGGGATCGGCTCGGTGGGCGTGAGTGCCGAGCGGGACCGGACCGAGGCCTTCCTTACCTTTACCAGCTTTAACTATCCCACCTCTATTTTCAGGGTCGACCTGGCCAACCCGGGCGCCAAGCCCGTTTTATGGCAGAGCCCGGAGGTTCCGGTAGCACCGGAGAGCGTCGAGGTAAAACAAGTCTGGTACCCGTCCAGGGACGGCACCCCGATCAGCATGTTCCTGGTGCACAAGAAGGGCCTGGAATTTACCGGTGAAACACCTACCCAGCTGTATGGTTACGGCGGCTTCAATGTCAGTCTGACACCTAGCTTTTCGGCCACCTTATTCCAGTGGTTCGAGGCAGGGGGCCTGTTTGCGATGCCCAACCTGCGA
>JBFFTZ010000250.1:0-3974 GCA_041571575.1 Gammaproteobacteria bacterium
ACTCTTCCCTGTCAGATCCCATGGGCAGGGATTTCAACTATGCCGAGGAGTTCAAGACACTGGACCTGGATGCACTGAAGAAGGACCTCGATGCGTTGATGACGACGTCCCAGGACTGGTGGCCCGCCGACTATGGCCACTACGGTCCGTTCTTCATTCGCATGGCATGGCACAGTGCGGGAACTTACCGTGTCACTGACGGGCGCGGTGGCGCCGCCGGCGGACAGCTGCGATTCGAGCCCCAGAACAGCTGGCCGGATAACGTCAACCTGGACAAGGCCCGGCGCCTGCTGTGGCCGATCAAGCAGAAATACGGCAGCAAGATTTCCTGGGCCGACCTGATGGTGTTGACGGGCAACGTGGCACTGGAATCCATGGGCTTCAAGACCTTTGGCTTCGCCGGTGGACGCGAGGACGACTGGGAGCCTGACCTGGTTTACTGGGGTCCCGAGAGCAAGTTCGGGGCGGACGAGCGTTACAGCGGTGACAGGCAACTGGAGAAGCCCCTGGCTGCTGTCCAGATGGGTCTGATTTACGTGAACCCGGAAGGACCTAACGGCAACCCGGACCCACTGCTTGCTGCCAAGGACATCCGCGAGACTTTCGGTCGCATGGCGATGAATGACGAGGAGACCGTCGCGCTTATCGCCGGCGGGCATACCTTTGGCAAGGCCCACGGCGCCGCCAAGCCTGCTGACTGCGTAGGGGCCGAGCCGGCCGCGGCAGGTGTGGAAGAGCAGGGATTTGGCTGGGCGAACAAGTGCGGCAAGGGCAACGCAGAAGACACGATAACCAGCGGCCTGGAAGGCGCCTGGACTGTCAACCCGATTGCCTGGACCACCCAATACCTAGACAACCTGTACGGCTTTGAGTGGGTGCAGACCCGCAGCCCGGCAGGCGCCATCCAGTGGATTCCCGCCGATGGCCAGGCATCAAACCTGGTGCCCGACGCGCACGATCCCTCAAAGCGCCATGCCCCCATCATGTTCACCACGGACCTGGCCATGCGATTCGATCCGGCCTATGGCGCTATTTCCAAGCGCTTCCATGAGAACCCCGATGAGTATGCAGAGGCCTTCGCCAAGGCGTGGTTCAAGCTGACCCACAGGGACCTGGGGCCCCGTGCCCGCTACCTGGGCTCAATGGTGCCGTCCGAGCAACTGATCTGGCAGGACGTGGTTCCTGCAGTGGATCATGAACTGGTCGATGACTCGGATATCGCCAGCCTGAAGGCCAGCATCCTGGACTCCGGCGTGGGTACCTCCGAGCTGGTCGGCGCCGCCTGGGCCTCGGCTGCCTCATTCCGTGGAACCGACATGCGAGGCGGAGCCAATGGCGCCCGTGTTCGCCTGGCGCCGCAGAAGGACTGGGAGGTTAACAATCCCGCCCAGCTGGCCAAGGTGATCAAGACCCTTGAGGGTATCCAGAGCGACTTCAACGCAGCCCAGAAAGGCGGCAAAAAAGTCTCCCTGGCCGACCTGATCGTGCTCGGTGGTGCTGCGGCCATAGAAAAGGCTGCCAGCAATGCCGGCCAAGAGATCAAGGTTCCCTTTACACCGGGCCGTACCGATGCCTCCCAGGACCAGACCGACGTGGCTTCCTTTGCCATGCTGGAACCGGCCGCTGACGGCTTCCGTAACTACTACGGCGAGCGCTCCCGCCTGTCGCCGGCGGAAATGCTGGTGGACCGTGCAAGCTTGCTGACCCTGAACGTGCCTGAGATGACCGCCCTGGTGGGTGGCCTGCGCGCGCTCAACGTCAATACCGGCGGTTCCTCCCATGGCGTGTTCACCGACAGGCCCGGGACCTTGAGCAATGACTTTTTCGTCAACCTGCTGGATATGTCCACCAAGTGGAGCAAGTCCGCTGATGCCGAGGGAATCTACGAGGGACGTGATCGTGGTACCGGTAAGCTCAAGTGGACGGCCACCCCGGTGGACCTGGTATTCGGCTCCAACTCC
Organism: Gammaproteobacteria bacterium; assembly: GCA_041571575.1. Taxonomy (GTDB): domain Bacteria; phylum Pseudomonadota; class Gammaproteobacteria; order Steroidobacterales; family BM003; genus CAKZML01. Next base: position 1,962 of record JBFFTZ010000250.1, read on the forward strand.
GAGCTTCGGGCCGTCGCGGAAGTTTATGCGGCCGAGGATGCGAAGGAGAAGTTCGTACGTGACTTCGTTGACGCCTGGACCAAGGTAATGAGCCTGGATCGCTTCGACCTGTGATCCAGCGAGAGTAGGGAGCTGGAAAGGACTTAAACACTTTTCGGCTCCGCAGAAACCGGACGGCGACGCCTTGTGCGTCGCCGTTCTTTTTTGGGTTTCATTTCAATCCCGGTTAGGAAAACCAATGCCGGGTTCCGGGTTTGCCCCGCCTACCTTGAACGATTGTCCAGGTAGTGGCGCACCGCGTCCTGGATGTGGCGGAAACGGTCGCCACCAAGATGCTTGCCGCCGTACCAACGCGTCACCACGATAATGTGGTTCTGCAGGCCCTCTCGCTCCAGCATCTGGACGATCAACATGCCGGCACCGGATTCGCCGTCATCGTTCTTTACCGGCACGCCGTCCTGCAGGAACGCCCAGGTGTTGTGGGTCGCTTTCAGGAACTTCTTCTTGCGGCAAAGCTCCTTGATGAATTCCTGGGCCTCATCGGCGCAGTGGCAGGGTCCACCGGAGACGGCGTACTTGGAGCCGCGGTCTGAAATGATCTTGTCGAATATTTGCATGCAATAGGTTCGGTTGTTCTTGCAGGCGAGGAGTGGCCGGCAGGAGTTGCATCATATGTTAAGCGCGTTCTCCAAACAAAAAAGTGTGCGTAGAGCGATTGCTAAATTCCTCGGTACCGTCATGAGCAAACAGGGCATCAACAATCAGGGCTGATCCCGGTCTTAATCAAGTTGTAGAATCTGTTTTAAGTAACTGAAATCAATAGTTAATTTCCAGAATTTACAAAATCTCTCCTGGAGAGAAAAATCAAATTTGGCAAATCTGGCGAAAGCCAGTGACGCAAAGCCACGGGTCCTCGTCGCCTACCTTCCGAATGAGTAGACCCCAAGATAGCCGGGCTGCAGGCGTTCACAGCGGTCGCTCTGAACGCAATTCACGTTAGCAAATTGAGGAGGCAGAATCATGAACGTTCGCGCGAAGATTATGCTATTCGCTTGCGGGCTCCTCGTTAGCCTGGGAGTGATAGCCAAGGAGATCGACGTTACCTCATCGTTTGCCGGGACCATTACCACTCCGATTACTGCCGGTATGGATATTACCGGTACGCCCTGGGGACCAGAGCCGATGATTATTTCCGAGGCGCAGATGCGAGGCAGTCTCGGTCCGGCGAATATGTCGGTGATATCCAGGTTTGATACTGATGGCGTGCCGGTAGCGGATTGCAATGGGACGGGAGAGGCCGGGGTTCCCTTTGTTATGGAATACGCTTTCTCCGTCAGCACCTATAAAGACCACAGCCAGTTGTATGTGAAATTCGACACGGGCTGGATTTGTGGGCTGCCGGGCACGTCGGGTCAGTCTTTCTATCGTGGGTACGTGGAAGGTACTATCGTCGGCGGAACCGGGCGTTTCGCGGGAGCCACTGGAACGGTTACGTCAGACTTTTATGGTCATGACTTGTCCGGACCCTTGGTGGCCGGTGAAGATCACCGCCCGTCCTACGGTTCATTCTACGGAACCATGGAAGGCAACCTGATTCTTGCGGAGTGATGTGTGTATAAACGGGGTCGAACCGCAGTTTTCGAACAGCGCGGTTTGACCCCGCTCGTTGCGGTTGCACCTGATTTGTCTATGCCGAGATCCATGCGACCGTCCACGCTTCCTGCAAGTGCCTGGATCGGTTTCAATAATTCCAATGACAAATACATTGATCCTGGAACATGAGGTCTACGAACTTCTGTCCCTCGTGGGCTCAAAGACTCTCCAGCATCTCTATGTTGATGATGCGAGCGAAGTGGTCGATGTTTTATTGGCTGACGGTCGTTCGCCGGTACCTGCGCCACAAGTTGGATTTAGGAGCGCTGGCGGCCGATAGAAATAAAACACTCGACTTAGCGACGGAATGGGTTAAATTGACCCAAGGCTATTGATGCAGTAGCCAACTCAAAAAGGAAT
>JBFFTZ010000251.1:0-3950 GCA_041571575.1 Gammaproteobacteria bacterium
GATATGTCCAGCCTTGCCTACCAGGGCCCGGCCACCGACTACACGGTCAGCCTGATGCCCAACGGCAAGCCCTGGCTATTGGCGCTGGACCTGCCCTCCCAACCGCTACCGCCCAACGCACGCCTGAACCGGCAGTTGCAGCTGGTCAGCCTGAAGCCGGTCAATGACCGACTCAGCTACACGCTGCGCTCCTACCTGGATTACCAGACCCTGGGGCCCCTCAGCAAACGCGAAACCAATAACTACACCTACCTGCCCGAGGGCAGCAATCCACGCAGCCAGGCGCTGGCCCGGCAAATGCGCGGCCAGGCAGCCGGTGACACCGAATTCATCCAGGCGGTGCTGCGCAAGTTCAACCAGGAACCCTATGTCTACACCCTGACCCCCAGGCTGCTGGACATGCGCAACCCCAGCGATGACTTCCTGTTCAACACCCGGGAAGGCTTTTGCGAGTATTACGCCTCGTCCTTTGCAGTACTGATGCGCGCGGCAGGCATACCCACCCGGATCGTGACCGGTTACCAGGGCGGCGAGCCTAATCCCTTTGGCGACTACATGGTGGTGCGCCAATCCAGCGCCCACGCCTGGACCGAGGTCTGGCTGCAGGGACAAGGCTGGACTCGGGTGGATCCCACCGCAGCGGTGGCCCCCGAGCGCATTGAACTGGGTCTGCCTGATTCCCTGCGACTGGGCGACCCCATGCCCGGTGGGCTGATGCGAAGTGTGGCAATCCTGGCCGACATACGCATGGCCTGGGACCTGGCCAATGCCAGGTGGGACGAATTTGTACTGGGCTATGGCCCGGAATTGCAGATGGACCTGCTATCGAGGTTTGGATTGAACATGCCCAGTCCGGTGCAGCTGGTATTAATCATCTTCGCCCTGGTCGGCGCATTCCTGCTGTTGCTCACCCTCTACCTGGCCCGCCACTACCGTCCGCAAACCCGTGACCGGGCGCTGGCGCTGTACCGGCGCTTTATCAAGAAACTGGCGAAGGCCGGCTATGACACACCCATGTATGAATCACCCAAAGACCTGGCCAGCAGGATAGGACGCCAACACCCAGGGATACAGGGCCAGCTGAACCTTGTTGTGGACAGCTATTTGATAGCCCGGTACCGCAAGACGGACCGCTATGAACTGGCGTTGGAACAGTTACGCAAGGCCGTCCAGAAATTCAAACCCTGAACCGGGCGTTGTCTCTAGGAGGAATGCACGACCTTCACCCGGGTCAACACGCCGGCACCGATCAGGAACAACGGCAGGATGGCAAGAATGGACAGCCTGGGGTTATGGCTTAACAAGGCCACCACACCCACCAGGACCGGACCCAGCACCGAGGCGAATTTCCCGAGCATGTTGTAAAAGCCGAAGAACTCACCGGTCTTGTCGGCCGGGATAATGCGTGCGTAGAGTGACCGACTCAGGCTTTGCACCCCGCCCTGCACCAGGCCAATCACTATAGCCAGGCCGAAAAATTCCCAGACCTGGGAAATCATGGATGCCCAGACAGTGGTGAGCATGTACACGGACAGGGCGATCAATATGCCTCTCTTGACGCCGACATACCTGGCGGCCCAACCGAAAAACAAGGCCGAAGGGAACGCCACGAACTGGACCAGCAACAGCGCCAGAACCAGTTGAGAGGACTCGAAACCCAAGCGTATTCCGTAATCCACGGCCAGCTTGATGATGGTGTAAACACCGTCGATATACAGCCAGTACGCGCACAGGAAAATCAGCACGGGCTTGAGTTCGCCGATTGCCCGGGCAGTACCGATCAATTGCTGGAAGCCGGCCCTGATCGCACCCAGGGCGGGTTGCTGATCCACCGTGGGCGCCTCTTTTACCCACAACAGCAAGGGCACGGATGCGACCAGCCACCATATGGCGACAGTCAGGAAAGATACCTGGACCGCCTGGGTGGCATCGGCAAGCCCAAACCAGGCCGGGTGCAAGGTCATGAGCACATTCACCGCAAACAAGATGCCACCGCCCAGGTATCCCATCGAGTATCCAAAGGCTGAAACCAGATCGAACTCGTCGGGCTTCGCCACGTCGACAATCATGGAGTCATAGAAGACATTGGAGCCGGCGAACCCTACCGTGGCGCAGACGTAGAGGAGTACCGCCACGGCCCAATTACCCTGTTGCACAAAATACAGGCCGCCACTCATGACGATGCCCAGGGCGGCAAACACGAACAGGAATTTTTTACGGGAGCCACCGCGATCTGCAATCGCACCAATGATCGGCGCCAGCAGTGCGACCAGCAGGCTGGCGGCACCGTTGGCAAAACCCAGTCTCGCCGTGGTGAGACTGCCGTCTGCACCCACGCTCCAGAAACTGTTGAAGAAAACCGGGAAAAATCCTGCCATCACGGTGGTGGCGAACGCCGAGTTCCCCCAGTCGTACAGGGCCCAGGAAAAGATTGGTCGGCGAGTCAGCAGTTTGCTCAAGCAGAATTACTCAGCGACAGGAGATCCCCTGTCGACAACCGAGGGGCCGGAAATAGTTCCATAAACTCAAACTCCACTTACAGTCCTTGTGCTGCGAGGCGTCCGCTCGATGGCCTGGTGACACCTTAGCGCCAGGTTGGATGAGATCCAAGTGTACCCTTGCACCGGGCCTTAATCACTGGTGATTCGTCCGGGTCAGGCGGTCGCCCTCGAAAGACGCAATGTGCAGCTGGAAACAAGTGTCCCCTATCGGCCATAAGCGGGCACCTTGATTGGGCAGTTTTCGACTCCGGCATTCATACAGGTTTTGTGAGACACCCCTCACGAGCCGGGAGTGGATAAGTCTGCTGAAAGACTACTGGGACGTGCAGCTTGCGGCCCTGGTAGAACGATCAATTGGAGTACCCCACCAATTCGACTCGCCCCACATTACGATGCCGCCGACCAGGCCAAAGGAAGCATCCGGGACCCGATAACTCCATCTTTCGCCCCATTCATGCTCCCTTTTTCCCATTGGTTTCCCCAGCAGTTCTAACAACTGCGCACTCGTGGTTAAGCCAAGCTCCACCTGAGCCAGAGGTTCGTCCGACCATTCCTTATCACCTGAACCAAAGAATAAGAATGGCAAGGCAATCGGTGCTGCCACCAGTGCAATAGGCACGTGGGCGGCTGCTTCAATTGCGTCCGCAGCAGGAGTTTCGGAACCCGACTCTACAGCCGGGCCCGGCCCGCACAGGGTGTTAAGATCGCTGCCGATACGATCGCGAAGCTTGATCCACTCGACGGTATTTTCGAAGCCGGTTAAAGGCCACGCATCTTTCCGCCGGTAGAGGTGGAAGTGATAGGAGTCCGCCTCGGTTACCGATTGATTGAGCAACAAGCTGGCGAGACGTCCGTCTTCGAAGAACAGGGCATACAGGGTCTCCGTAACCGGATACCTGCCCTGAATGTAATGGTAGAACGTCTCTTTCTCTCTGTACTGGAATACGTAGTGTCTGTAAGGAGGCGCCTGCTCCAGAGCCTCTTCCACGGACATTCCATGCCGCAAGCTCGCCAACCACAAATATTGAGCCCCGGTGTGCCTGGCGAGCTGCTCTGCTGAGACTCGAGGACTCTCGCTGGCACATCCTACAACGGCGATGCTCGCAATAATCAAAAAAGCGAGGCCACGAAGCCGGGCGTTGAGAATGGTAGTGTGAATCATGTCATCACGACCCTGCCTTTCAGAATTTCCTTGAGCTTTCCTGTACTCATATTACTCACTCTTTCGATGACGAAGTGCGACTTTTGTCCAGGCCGTGCTGTGCCTGACAACCCATTAGGCGAATTCAACACTTCATCACCGGACAGTCTGCCGTGGGTTGAAGGCACAGGCCTGGGCCAACCCGAGATACTTCAAGTGCGCGACCGCCATCGGTCGAGAGGAAACATCCAAATGCAAAGGAAATCCAAGCGCCCATTTCGGATGGATTCCAGCTCCTTCGCTGGATA
>JBFFTZ010000252.1:0-3763 GCA_041571575.1 Gammaproteobacteria bacterium
ATGGATTAAACGGTATCAGGTTAACTTTGGCCGGCCGGTTTTTCAGCAATCTTGCCAACTGGGTGGCATGCTCCACGGTGTCATTCACACCCTCCAGCATCGTGTATTCAAACGTGATCTGGCGATTGGAATACTGCCGGGCATATGACCAGCAGGCATCCAGCAATTCCTTGATCGGATGACGTCGGTTAATCGGAACCAGTTCATCGCGAAGCGTATCGTTGGCCGCGTGCAGGGACACTGCCAGTGCCACGTTACAGTCTTCGGCAAGCTTATTGATCTGGGGAACCAGCCCCGATGTGCTCAGGGTTACCCGACGGCGGGACAACTCGAATCCGTAGTCATCCAGCATGACCTTGATAGCCGGCACCACTGCGCGGTAGTTGGCCAGGGGTTCACCCATACCCATCAGCACCACGTTGGAAATCACCCGGTCGACGGTGCTGGCACCCGCACCCAGTTCCTTACGGGCCAGCCAGATCTGGCCGGCAATCTCGGCACTGGTCAGGTTGCGGTTAAAGCCCTGGGCTCCGGTGGAGCAAAAAGAGCAGTCCAGCGCGCAACCTACCTGGCTTGAGATACACAGGGTTCCCCGGGAATCTTCCGGGATAAACACCATTTCGATGGCTTGCTCCGCACCGGCTCGAAGGGCCCACTTCACCGTGCCATCTGTCGAATCATGCCTGCTGAGAATCTCTGGCGGGCGCACCTCGGCTAATTGGCCGAGGCGCTCCCTCAGATTTATTGCCAGGTCGGTCATCGCTTCGAAGTCATTTTGACCCCGGGCATAGATCCACTTCATCACCTGTCGGGCACGGAAGGGCTTCTCCCCCCATTCGGCAAACAATTCTTCCATTTGCTCGCGGGGAAGACCCAGCAGATTTATCTTGCCTGATGACACGGTGATTGCCTGCTCCTTATACCTAGCGGGTACGGGGGCAGATCTGGCCGTCGGTGAAAAAGAACGCGATTTCGATAGCGGCGTTCTCGGCACTGTCGGAACCGTGCACGATATTTTCTTCGATGGACTCGGCGAAATCGGCGCGAATAGTTCCGGCCTCAGCATCCTTCGGGTTGGTAGCGCCCATCAGATCGCGGTGAGCAACAACGGCGTTCTCGCCTTCCAGGGCGGAAACCATGACCGGACCGGACGTCATGTAGCCGACCAGGTCGTTAAAGAAGGGGCGCTCTTTGTGCACAGCGTAGAATCCCTCGGCCTGCTCGCGGGTCAGGTGCATCATGCGGGCGGCGACGATGCGCAGACCGGCACCTTCAAAGCGCTTGTAAATCTCACCAATCAGGTTCTTTTCGACGCCATCGGGTTTGATGATAGACAGGGTGCGTTCGATCGCCATTTCAATGTTTCCTTAAAAATCTTACAGATATAAAAAACGGACGCGTGCCCAGGACCCAGCGGCGGAATCCGCCTCCCGGAACCCGGTGCACGCAACTTAATCGGGGAATTGTACTGTGCGCAGCCCTTAAAAACGAGGCCGTGAGGGCCTAGACGGTGAAACTTTCACCGCAGCCGCACTCTTCCTTGACGTTGGGATTCCGGAACTTGAAGACCTCATTCAGGCCCTGTTTCACGAAATCCACCTGCATACCCTGCAGCATGGGAAGTGCATCCTGATCGACCACGAGAGTGATCCCATGATCCTCGAAAGTTATGTCAGAATCGTTAATTTCTTTAGCATATTCAACATGATAGGCGAAACCCGAGCAGCCGGTCTTGCGCACACCCAGACGCAGGCCAACAGTATCGTCCTGCTTGGCCAAGTAGTCGCTCACCCGTTTGGCGGCGGAATCTGTCAGGGAAATGGACATCACCAGGGAATCCTCTTTACTTCAGTTACCCAGTTAAATAGCGACGCTCTCGGGCATTTTCAAGGCAGGCGCCCAGAGCATCTTCTAGAACCAGTATACTTCCCAGCTTGTCCGCTGGCACGTCCAATGCAGCAGATACCATAAGACCGTTGATCTTGGCCGCCTCGGCCAGACCCATGCCGGCCAGTTTTTCCGCCAGCCAGGACGCCCCGGCGATGCTGTGAGGGCATCCCCAGGCGAGGAACCGGGCCTCGAGAATTCGCTCGCCCTCCACCCTGCACTGGAATTGCACGGCTACCCCCTGCTCCCGGCTTCCGGCACATCCCTGGGCTACCCCGGGAATGCCGGCTTCGAAGCTGCCGGCCCCTACCGGTCGGAAGAAGTGCTGTCTAAGCAACGGGCTGCCAGCGGGGGTGTTCACGACTACTTCACCCATTCCGGCACCAGGGCTCGCAAATGCTTTACCCGGGCATCCAGCATGGCGACCACGGCGTCGATATCTTCCCTGCCGGTGGAACGCCCCAGGCTGAACCGCAACGAGGACTGGGCAGCCTGGTCATCCAGGCCCAGGGACCGAAGCACGTACGACGGCTCGCGGCTGCCGCTGGCACACGCTGATCCGCTGGAAACGGCGATCCCGTCCAGGCCAAACAGGAGGCTTTCACCTTCAACGCCCTGGAAACTCACATTGAGTATGTTTGCTGCGCTGTATTGCAGCTCACCGTTTGCGGTGACTCCGCCTATGGCCTGCAGGCCGGACCACAAAACCTCGCGCAGTTCGTGCAATCGCTGCTGGTCAGCCCGCATGCGCCCGGCCGCCAACTCGAAGGCCAGGCCCATACCCGCGATCTGGTGGGTGGCAAGGGTACCCGGTCGCAGGCCCTGTTCCTGGCCTCCGCCGTAAGACACCGGATACAGGTTGCAGCGCGGGTCACGGCTGACAAACAGCGCGCCAATACCCTTGGGCCCGTAAATCTTGTGGGCCGAAAATGACATCATGTCGACCTGCATCGCCCGGACATCGATGGGCAGCTTTCCGGCGGACTGGGCCGCATCGACGTGAAACAACACGCCATTGGATCTGCAAAGCTGACCCAGGGCAGCGATGTCTTGCACCAGGCCGGTCTCGTTATTCACATGCATTAACGACACCAGGGTGGTGTCTGGCCGCAGCGCCGCCTGCAGTTGTTCCGGGGACACACGGCCATGATCTGCAGGCACCAGCCAGCTTACCTCGAAGCCCTCTTTTTCCAGGGATTTAAACGGATCCAGTACGGCACGGTGCTCGGATTTCGAGGTGATGATATGCCGGCCCTTGTGGGCCTGGAAAAGCGCAGCGCCACGAATCGCCAGGTTGTCGGCCTCGGTGGCGCCCGAGGTGAAAACAATTTCCCCGGGGCGCGCACCCAGCAAGGCGGCTACCTGTTCACGGCCATGCTCCACCCGCGCCCTGGCGGCAAGGCCTGGCCCATGGACCGATGAAGGGTTGGCAAAGTCACCGTCGTCACCCAGGCATTCGACCATCACCTTGACCACTTCCGGATCCACCGGGGTGGTGGCGGCGTAGTCCAGGTAAATGGTCTTCCCTGTCGCGCTGGATTCCGTCACTTCTTGGCGCCTCCCCGGCCGTATTCATAGGAACTGAGTATACCCCTGAGGATATTCACCTCGTTCTCGTCCAGGTCCGCACGCAGGTAAATCCGTCGCAAGCGAGCCATCAGGTGACGCGGATTGTCGGGGTCCAGAAAACCGGTCATCTCAAGCACTTGTTGCAAGTGGGTAAAAAATCGCTCCAGGTCTTCTGCCCGGGCCGGCGGAAAATCCGGTGCCTGGGCAATCCCCTCTCCACCCAACACCGCGGTGCACATCTCGTAGCACAGGATTTGCACCGCCATGGCCAGGTTCAGTGAGCCATAGTCCTCGGCGGTGGGCACAT
>JBFFTZ010000253.1:0-3735 GCA_041571575.1 Gammaproteobacteria bacterium
ACAGTCCCTGGAGCAAGAACTCGGCGTATCACTTTTCGATCGCAAGCGCGGGGAACCGCGGCTGACCTCCGCAGGAAGGGCTTTGCTGGATCGAGCGCGCAGAATTTTGGACGAGGCCGACGAGATACGGGCCGATATGCAGCGTGAACGGGGGCTGGAGACCGGAGAAATACACATTGGCTGCGGTCCCATCGTCATGCACAGCATCATGGGCCGTGCCCTGGCCAAGTTTTCTATCCAGCATCCGGGAATACGGGTGAGAGTCACCTCCGGGAACTGGGAAAACCTGACCCGCCGGCTCCAGGATTATTTACTGGACCTGGTGGTCGCAGATATTGGCGATGCAGGAATACGGAAGGAGTTTCACGTCACCGGCGTATCCACCGAACCCCTGGTATGGGTGGCTTCCTTGACTCACCCGCTGGCCACGCGGCGCCAGATTTCATTCAAGGATCTTGAGCCCTTTCCCCTGGCAATCCCTACCGCCCCGACCCATATGATCCGGCATCTCGAGGAGCAGGTCGATTTCCCCATGGCCGCGCAACTGGCACAGCCGAATATTCAGTGCGACAACTACGCGGCACTAATTAGCGCTGTCCGACGCTCCCAATGCCTGACGGCCCTGCCGACATCCCTGGCAAGGCAGCCGGTCGACCGGGGCGAACTGTGCGCCCTGGATGTAGTCGACTGGTCGCTAAACAGCCGTGCCGGAATTATCACTTTGGCGAAACGAGCACCCTCTGTAGCTCGGGACGCCATGGAAAAATCCATCCTGGAAGCCTCCGGCGACATTGCCGAGGATGACCTACAGCCTGGCTGAGCAGCCAAATCTCCCCCGAACAGTCGCTATATAGCCCCGCCCTTCTCACCCGGAATTCCAGCCAGAAAGCCGTAAACTGCGGATTTTTCGGTTCCCGGTGATTTCGCCATCCTGACTGGAATCGAGGCGCAAGACCCCTGGTAAGCAGTTTTATGATCAATAACAACAAGTTATCCAGCCATCGGATGAATCTGGGATTCTCCGCAGGATCCTATCGGTAAATACGAATGAGAATGATTGTTATTTGTATTTAGAATGTTTAGCATTCATTTAACGAAGGGGATTTCACGGTCCCCGGACGACCGAAAACTGGAGTACATCTCATGAAATTGGCACCCAAGCGGCACCTGTTGGCTCTCTCCGCCACCCTGTTGGCGTTCACCACCGGCCAGGCTGCAGAAGCACCTACCCCCGAACAGATGTGGGAAATTATTCAGCAACAGCAGCAACAGATAGAGGCTCTGCAGCAGCAGTTGGAGCAGACCGATGAAAAGGTCGCTGAAACGGACCAGAAAGTAGAGATCGCCGGAGACATGATTGAACAGGCCGGTGGACTTCCCGCCGAGGCCAGCTGGGTGGCGCGCACCAAGCTTGGCGGCTACGGCGAATTGCACTACAACAACCTGGACAGCGGCAGCGAGGTGGACTTCCACCGCTTCGTGCTGTTCCTGGGCCACCAGTTCACCGACTCGGTGCGCTTCTTCTCAGAAGTGGAGCTGGAGCACTCCCTGGCCGGCGACGGCAAGCCCGGCGAGGTGGAGCTGGAGCAGGCTTACGTGGAATTTGACCTGGGTGACAGCCACTCCGCCAAGGCCGGCCTGTTCCTGATGCCTGTGGGCCTGCTGAACGAGACCCACGAGCCGCCCACCTTTTACGGCGTGGAGCGCAATTCCGTGGAGAAGGACATCATCCCCAGCACCTGGTGGGAAGCCGGTGCCGCCGCCCGCGGCGAGCTGGCCCCCGGGTTCTCCTATGACGTAGCCGTGACCTCGGGCCTGAGCGTGCCCACCTCCGGCAGCAGCGCCTTCAAGATCCGTAGCGGTCGCCAAAAGGTTGCCGAGGCCCCGGCCGAGAACCTGGCCTACACCGGCCGCCTAAAATGGACCGGCATGCCCGGCGTGGAGCTGGCCGTGTCCGGCCAGTACCAGGACGACCTGACCCAGGGCCAGATGGGCGTGAGCGCCACCCTGGTCGAGGCCCATGCTGACATCCAGCGCGGCCCCTTCGGCCTGCGCGCCCTGTACGCCCGCTGGGACCTGGACAACGCCGAGCAGATCACCGCGGCTGACGCCTCCGCCGAGGGTCGTGACGAGCAGTTCGGCTGGTACATCGAGCCCTCCGTGCGCGGCACCATCGGCAACATCCCCGGCGAGTTCGGCGCCTTCTACCGCTACTCGGTGTGGGACACCAACGCCGGCGCCGCCAACCTGACGGAAAAGGCCCAGAGCAATTTCGGCTTCAACTACTGGCCCCATCCCGACGTGGTCCTGAAGTTCGACATCCAGAGCCAGGACAACGAAAACGGAAGTGACGACGACGGATTCAACCTGGGAGTTGGCTACCAGTTCTAGCAAACAAGGTCGACCAGGGCGTGGCCCTGGTTTAGATCCGAACACAATTAATAGAGAGGATCTGCGGGACGTGGCGTTTGTCACGTCCCGCAACAACATCGAATGAAGCGCCTATTGAAACACCTTGCCGCACTGCTGGTCGCCACCCTGCCACTGGCGTTGGCCCATGCAGCCGTCTACCAGGAACCTGCCGACTTCGTAAATGAATCCTTCCATGGCAAGGCGCCCACCCCCAAGGCCCTGTGGCTAACACCAGAGCTCAAAAAGCAAATGGAGGAGATTCTTGGTCACCCTCCAACAGGAATGCGTGTGCGCTATTGGCATGACCAGGAACGCACGACCTGGGTAATGGATGAAATCGGCAAGGAACTCCCCATCACCACGGGCATCGTGATTAATAACGACACCATAGAGCGAGTGCGGGTGCTGATATTCCGTGAAAGTCGCGGCTGGGAAGTTCGCCATGACTTCTTTACTGACCAGTTTCGTGGAGCGAGCATGAACGGCAAAGGCTCCCTGGACCGAAATATAGACGGCATATCCGGGGCAACGCTCTCGGTCAGGGCCGTCGAAAAGCTTGCTCGAGTGGCGTTGCTGCTTGATCAAACGATCAAGCGCAAATAATGAGGAATAGTGGAAACAGCCATGCATAAGCATCTTTGGACCTGGCATCGCCGACTCGGCGCATTAATCGCGATAATTGTCATTTTTCTGTGCATCAGCGGTATCGCCCTGAATCACACCGAGGGATTGAAACTTGACCAACGGCATGTGCAAGCAGGTTGGTTGCTGGACTGGTACGGAATCGACGCGCCCTCGGAAGCCTGGGCACTACAGGTCAACGAAACTCGCATCCTGCTCCTGGGTGATCATCTTTATGCCGACGACAAGCTGATCGCCGCGCCCTACTCCGCATTACATGGCGCTGGATGGAACGGGGAAATGATCGCAATCGCAGCCGGTGCCGAAATGCTTCTGTTAACACCGGAGCTGACCCTGGTTGAGAGAATGACTGTCTCGGACGGATTGCCCGCGGACATCCAGGCAGTTGGCAGCGACTCGGAAAATCGCATCGCCGTGCTTACCCCGGAAGGGCAGTGGATCGCCGACCGGCAACTGCTGGGCTGGGAACCTGCTGAGGAAATCACAGCCATTCAGTGGCTGCCAACTCCCGTGCAAACCACCGAACAGATAGACGGCGTACGCGAGCATTACCGCGAACGTATCCTGAATTGGGAAAGAGTCTTCCTGGACATTCACAGCGGGCGCATATTGGGATCGGCCGGACCAATCCTGATGGACCTGGTCGCACTGATGTTACTCGGCCTTTCAGGAAGCGGCCTG
>JBFFTZ010000254.1:0-3722 GCA_041571575.1 Gammaproteobacteria bacterium
GACAGCATCGCCCAGCTGGCGAGTTGGCCTCGCAGGCTCTCCAGTTCCACCATTTGATTCAAGGCGGCCCCTGCACCCAGGCCCAGCAAGCCAATGATCACCGAGCCGGTTACATGGCCGATGCCGCACAAGCCGGTAACAGCAAGGGTGCGGGCGTGACTCCAGCGGCGTGAGCGGGCCAGTGCGATAAAGGGGAGGTAGTGATCGGGTCCCAGGACGGCGTGCACGAATCCGATGACCATGGCAGTCCAGGCCAGGGCTTGAATTTGTGGAGTCAGCCAGTCCATACCGATACTCCCCTTCTCAATGGGGACCAAGGGACGATACTGCTGGTCGCCGTCAGTTCGGGGAATCCGGGCTAGTACCTAGGCCACGACGGACCCCCGGGCAAGCAGGCTGTCCACGGCCTGTTCCAGATCGCCCTCGCTGAGCTCGCCGTTGTCGGCCAGTGAGGAGCACAAATTCGCTCCCGCCGGGGGCCGAATGCTCTTGGCCAGCAACAGGTCCAGGGCTGGACCGCCCCCGGCGAGCAGGGCCCGGGTTGTGGCGGGGCTGAACATGGCGGCCTCTTCGACCACCGGGCATGTCAGCATATTGTGAATGGCACTGAGGAATTTCGGCCCCACGAACTGGGGCACCATCGGTCCTTCATGGGCTTCAAGCATTCGCTGGGCCGCGTGCCGGTAGAAATCCAGGAACGGATTGCCGCGACGAAAAAACATGAATGCATTGTGCACTTTCACGTGGACGAGAAGCTTTCCCGAGCCGGGCTGAACCCAGACCTCGCGACCCAGCCCGTAGGTATCTGCCGGAAGTGACAAGGCATGCGGCGCGAACACCAGGAAGTCGGCATCGCACCAGATAACCGTTTCATATCCCTCATCCAGGGCTCCCTGCAAAGCGATCAGCCTGGCAAGGTCCGAGGCGGCCTGCAGTCGGTCGGCGGTTTTTTGCAGAATGCTCTCGGACAATGGCGAGAAAATTTCGTCGCCCAGGAATCGGTATTCAAAATTATTGCCCTTGGCCCAGTCACGCACTGAATCCAGGCAGGGTTGTAGCCATGCAGCGGGTAACGGTGTTCGATGGGATTGGATAACCAGGGTGCTCATTGGGCCCGCCTTTTGGTTGTTCTACACAATTGCTGCGATGAGTCCTTATGAACTGCCATGCGAACCACCGCTCGGGAGAATTGCTAATGCACATGCATTATGTGGGACTTGAGAAATGCTGGGTAGGCGGCAACCGAAAGCGGGGGCTTGATTCTGTTCGCGGCGATCGTTTCGTAGCCTGTTTAGCTGTCATTCGTCATTCTTGATTGTTTTTCCTGGTTTCGATAATTCCGATTTGTGGCGTAGCGATTTGCAGCGATTTGCTCACTCCCACTGGGTACTCAGAGCATAAAGCACGTAGTCGGTAAGCCTGGCATGTGATTGTTATCGAGGTCCCAAGGTGGACAGAAAGTTCATTGCAGAATTCCCGGTCGAGGAACTTCCCCAGGACTGGCGGGAGCGGGTGCGTGTCGGCTCAGATCGGGAGCAAAGCGGTACCGCCAGGGAGAACCTGGAGGGCCTGGCTGTTGAAATCCCTGATGAATTGCCTGACACGCAGAAGCGCCTTGTGAATGTTGCCGCTCCCGGATTGCGGGAACTACTGGGCTACTACTAGCCTCGATTTTCGGTTTCAGGTCTCTCCCGATCTGCGGTGCCAGGGCTTTTTTGCCGAGGCAATCTGCCTTTTGCATCTTTTCCATAGAGGATTTCCCTCTGAATTTCAGCAAAAATACCCCTTGGGACAATGCCCTAAAGTTCTCACATATTGCTCAAAATGGCAATCATATTTGTCGATGTAATACCAGAAATGGGGAAAAAGGACCAAATATAACTGGACTATAATCAATAAATAACTAGACCAGGTTAAAGTAATTACGCTAACAGATTGAAATATCTAGCAAAACTGAGAGCCATTTCACATAATTACGGCATACCCGTTGTTAGGGTCGCTTCCAAGCTCACATACCGCCAATGGTTTTGTGGACTGATTTGGCACTTTGGCAGGCGCCAGGTCAGCAGACCAGGAGTTTTCTCGGACTGCGAAAAGGCAAACCTGCCGTGAGGCGGGGACGCAATGTTACAGGTCTTCACATGAAGATGGCTGGACTGCCGAACACCCCATGGAAACGACACGATAGGAAACTATGACTATGACCATCAAAAACCGCATCTCAATCTCCTCTCTATCTCTTGCTGCTGCAGCAACCCTGGCCGCCCTGCCCATGACCTTACAGGCAGATGCTACCGGTTCTCTGACGGTATCTGCCCAGGTCGCACCGGTTTGCGAGATCGTCACTACCGCAGACGTCGCCTTCGGGACGCTTGATCCGACAATCGATAACTCTGCCACCGGTTCGATAAGCTGGCAGTGCACAACCGGCACTACCACCCAGATATTACTCAATGGCGGCTTGGCCGGTGCGGTAGATGGAACTGCTCGCCAGATGTCTGGTACTGGAGCAAACACCCTGCCTTACCAGTTGTTCACGGATTTGGGGCTGACAAATGAATGGCTCAATACTGATGGCGCCGGCGTTTCGGTAACCGGCGTGGGTTACCTGGGTGGAGACGCGATAAGCGTGTACGGCCGGGTTGCCCAGGCAGACGCTGCTGCCGCTGTTAATGACAGCTACACCGACACCGTCACCGTAACCATCCTCTTCTAAGATGGTTTTACGGAGACAACCCAGGGGAGCGGCTTTCGCCGCTCCCTGTTTATTTCTAGCTCTGCTGTTGTGCAGCGGTTTCGCGAATGCTGCCGCTGTGGATGTAAACCCTGTTCGGCTGGATTTGACTCGGACCGGGGTGTCGGCTGAGTTGCGCATACGAAATGAAGACAGTACCCCCGTCTCCATGGATGTGGTCGCGATGGAGTGGACGCAAAGCGATCTTGGAGAAGACCGTCTCGTTCCAAGCGACGAAATCCTTGCTGTTCCACCTATTTTTACGGTTCAGCCTGGTGCCGAGCAGATAGTCCGAGTGGCCATGCTGGGTAAGGCGAATCTGGAAGCTGAACGGACTTTCCGCCTGCTAATTACGGAGCTGGCACCACCCGAGGGACCCCAGGTTCCAGGCGTGACCATGCGCTTGCAGATCAGCATGCCGGTGTTTGTTGCGCCCCAGGCAGGCTCGGCAGCGCCAGATGTTCAGGTGCAGTCGGTAGAAAGGACAGAGCAGGGAAGCTACGTGAGCCTGCGCAATGATGGCAACGGCCATGTGAAACTCCGGTCCGTTTCGATTACCGGCAGCGCGGGGACCTTTCCCGCAGAGGGGCAGAAGCCTGTCGGCCAGGCCCGTTACATTCTTCCAGGCGCAACCGTTGGGTTCATGATTCCCGGCAAGGTGGGCGTGCCCGAGCGTGTAGACATCACCTCGGACAGGGACGGGAGTTGGGGCCATGACGTGGCCTACTCCGAATAAGGGACTGAAGGCCCTCCTATTAATGGCGGCCCTTGGGGCCAGCCAGATAGCGCGCTGTGATGAGCCTTCCCAGGGCAATGAGCAGGCCAGTCCGGTCGCTGATGATTTAGCTGCCCTGGACGAAACTGCCTCAATGACTGCCAACGGCTGGGCCAGCAGGTTTGCCAATGAAATGGACGATGCCGGGCTGAACAACGGACCTGCCAGCGATTCGGTATCAGTGCATTTTGGATCGTCCACGAACGCGCGCAC
>JBFFTZ010000255.1:0-3607 GCA_041571575.1 Gammaproteobacteria bacterium
AGCGGCCCGGATATGGCTGCAACCCCGGACATCAGGATCATGGAACTACTTGCGGCCACCATCTGGGAGGGCTGCAGGTAATCGTTGGTATGAGCCACCGACAGTGAGTACAGCGGCAACATCATGCCGCCGAGCAAGGCCACTGCCAGTAACTGGAGCGTGCCGCTGACAAAAACCGCCGAAATAGCCGCCAGGCCGCCCACCACGCTGGCAACCGCGATAACGGTGCGCCTGTCATGCCGGTCCGAGGCGTGGCCGACCGGCCACTGCAACGCCATGCCCCCAAAGGTCCCCACCGCCATCAACATGGACACACCGAAAGCATCCATCCCCTGGTCCTTGGCGTAAACCGCGCCCATGCCATAAAAGGCCGCTGCTGCCATGCCCTCGGCCATGACACCCACCAACCCGAGGGGGGAGACTTTCCACAGGGCCCGAATACCCATTGACTGGGGTTCGTCGTGTGACGGAGCACTGCCGCTGGTCAATGAAATGGGCACCACGGCCAGGGATACCAGCACCGAGGCCAGCAAGAACAACAAGACCCCAGCCGGATCCGCCATGTTCAGCAGGAATTGGCCCAGGCCCAGGCTGCCCAGGGCAATCACCATGTACAGGGACATTAGCTTGCCCCGGCTTTCGTTGGTGGCCCGGTCGTTAATCCAGCTCTCGGAGACGATATACAGCCCCGCCATGCAAAAACCGGACAGCAGGCGCATGACCATCCACACCCAGGGGACCACCACCACACCGTGAACCAGAACTGCGATGGAGGCGGTAGAAGCCAGGGCAGCAAATACCCGGATGTGACCCACCCGCGCCACCATGATGGGGGTCATCAGTGAGCCACCGACGAAGCCGGCGAAGTACGCCGACATGATCACGCCGGTCACTACTGTGGGAAATCCTTCCAGGGATGCACGCACGCCCAGCAAGGTGCCTTGCAGACCCACCCCTAACATCATCAGGGCAATGCCCAGGAAAAGCGCCCAGGTTGAACGAAATGTAGCTGTCAGAGTAATGATCGAATTCCTTGTGTGGACCCATCACCCACCCAGGCTGACTTGCCGGGAACGAGGTAGGCGGGTGCCTGTTATTTTGGTGTTCCGCCCTGCACCCTCAGTTCCAGGCGGCGCAGGAATTCCGCCATGATAACCCGGTAAAGCTCCTTGCCCAACGCCGCATCCTCGTAACCGTGATCCACGCTGGGATTATCGTTGACCTCAATGACCAGGACCCGATCCCCCACCTGTTTGAGATCGACCCCATACAGGCCATTGCCGATCAGTCCGGACGCCTTGGTGGCCACCTCAAGAACTTCCTTCGGCACATCCTCCACCAGGAAGGTGTCCGCCTTGCCCGAGGATACCCTGCCGCCGGAACCGTGCTTGTAGATCTGCCAGTGCCCTTTGCTCATGAAATATCGGGCAGCGTATATCGGCTGCCCGTTTAACATCCCTACCCGCCAGTCGTAGTCGGTATAGACGAACTCCTGGGCCAGCAGCACGGTGGATGACTCGAACAGCCCAACAGATTTCTCTCGAAGCTCCGTGGCGTTTTTCGCCTTGAACATTCCGCGTGAAAAAGAGCCATCGGGAATCTTCACCACCACCGGGTAGCTCATGTCGCCAAGTTGCTCCACGGGGTCCTGATCCTCGGTCAGCAAACGGTAACGCGGTGCAGGTACCTTGTTACGACTGAGTAGATCGGCCAGGTAAATCTTGTTGGTACAACGCAGGATAGATGTGGGATCGTCCATCACCACCAGGCCCTCGGATTCAGCCTTCTTGGCGAACCGGTAGGTATGGTGATTCACATTCGTGGTTTCGCGAATAAACAGCGCGTCGAATTCCGCGATCCGACCGAAATCGCGTGGACCGATCGTCTCCACCGAGATACCCAACTGTCGACCGGCCTGGATGAAGAAACTCAACGATGTCTTGCTGCTTGGCGGCAGCCTCTCTTCCGGATTCACCAGCATGGCCAGGTCAAAGCGTGCATTCGGGGCATTCTTCCGTCGCTTCCAGCTCTTGTTTGTAAATTCACCAAAGGCCTTGCCCAGGGCTTCCTTCTCTGCCTTCGTCAGGTACTGGGGGCCGATAGCCCTCACCGACTCCAGCCGCCAGCGAGTGCCCTTTTTAAACCGCACCGAGAGAATGGGCGCGGGCAGGGCCTCGAAAATCTGCCTGCCAAGCTCCTCCAGCTGGGGAACCTGAGACTGGCCGAAGAAGACTTTGAAACGCAGTTCTTTTGCACCCTCTTCGCCCACCTCTTCCACCTTGCTGGCCACCTTGTTCAGGCGAGACATCAAGTCACCCAGCTCCAGGCTGTACAGAGCGCGGCGACTAAGATCGCTAATAGTGCGCACCGAAGGCAGAGCGCGCTGCCCCCTGGCCTCAGCCATCAGCGAGGTGTAGTACCCGCTACCCAGGTATGGGTAGCCGCGACACAGGTTGATTACCCGAACATCGGTAGGTGAGTGAGGCGCCATCAAATAGCTGCGATAATCCACTACCTGGACGTCGTCGGCTTCAAGGCTCCAGTCTTTCGCGTTTTCGATGACTATGAGATGCTTGGGCATCAGGCAAGTCCCTTTGATAACTCAGGATGGCAAGTGTACCGATAAGCTGCGTAGCGCAGAACATCGACCGCGTGAATCTAGGCCAGAACGTTAGAATTTGGAAGGCCCGTCGCAATAGCCGGCCAGGACATACTCCATCATGAAGTCGCAGCCGCCAGATCCATCTGGGCTCACCCGCATGTTTTCCAGTGATTACCTCCAGGCCAGGAGCCGATTTACCCTGGCCGCCGACGGGCTGGGGATACGCTGCCATCGTCAGTCCATACCCCACCCACTTGTCGGTCCGGACGGAGAACGACTGAGCCTGGACTATGCCTGGATAGGCGACCCGGACGCCCCACGGGTGCTGGTGACCCAGTCCGCGGTGCACGGAGTGGAAGGCTTTGCCGGCTCGGCCATCCAGCTTGATCAAATGCTGGAGCGCACCCGGCAGACCTTGCCTGGCAAGCTGGCTGTACTGCATATCCATGCCGTCAATCCTCATGGCTTTTTCAATTGCAGAAGGGTCAATGAAGACGGGGTGGATTTGAATCGCAACTTCGTCGATTTCTCGAAACCCCTTCCGACCAATCCAGATTACGATACGCTGCGCACCAGCCTGATCCCGGAGAGCCTTTCCGATTGGGACCGGGCAAGCAAGCGCCTGGCAGACTATGAACGCCACTGGGGAAGTGCCCGCTTTCACCAAGCCGTCAGTGGTGGACAATTCAACGATCCCCAAGGACCGTTTTATGGCGGCGCGAAACCCGCCTGGTCCCGAAAGGT
This sequence comes from Gammaproteobacteria bacterium, assembly GCA_041571575.1. Taxonomy (GTDB): domain Bacteria; phylum Pseudomonadota; class Gammaproteobacteria; order Steroidobacterales; family BM003; genus CAKZML01. The sequence continues at coordinate 3,347 of JBFFTZ010000255.1, forward strand.
TCTGGAGGGATTATTCGCCGATCTCAAACTGGCCAGTCGCGAACGCATCGCAGTGCTTGATCTGCATACCGGCCTGGGACCTTATGGCTATGGAGAACTGATTTGCGATCATCCACCCGGTAGCGAGGGCGTTAAGATGGCCCGCCGCTGGTATGGCGCGAATGTTGCCGAACCGGCCCTGGGAACCTCCAGTTCCGTCCCCAAGCTGGGACTGATTGATTTCGCCTGGCAGCAGGCTTTTGGCGACAGGGTTTGCTTCCT
>JBFFTZ010000256.1:0-3594 GCA_041571575.1 Gammaproteobacteria bacterium
AACAATTGACACGCCTGGAATCAAGCGCATCAGGTCATTGGCATCGACAATATTTTGCCCATCTATCTCGTCGCCTTGCACGGCGGAGACGTTATAGGGGATATCAAGCACACTTTGCTCGCGTCGTGTTGCCGTGACGATGATTTCCTCAAGTACCGCTGACTCGCCTTCCTCTTCGTCGGCGCTGGCATTTGGCGCATGGCCGGCGATCACACTACTGATCGCGAAAGCCAGGATCTTCTTATCGAATGGTTTGTTGCTGCTCATATGCCAAAATTCCTCTGTTATGAATCCCTGATTCAGGGTATTAGCATCACACGCTCTGAATATGAGTGAGACGCTAACCCACACGGCCCACCGGCCCTAGTGCCAGTTAGCGACCCACTATTGGTCCAGATGCATTGACCGTACCTGTTTATTTTTTCCGTCTCCGGGGCGGGGGAATCTGCAAAGGCCCGAGAGAAGCCAGATAGTCGGACGCGTAACCCTCCGAGTAGGGTGGAAAACGCAGGTCGCTGTCCCTGAAACTCTTGAGCGACTGGCCAAGGTTATTCCAACCTGATATCCGCACATCCCTCACGTAATCCAGGTCCAGCTTTAACGGTATGATTTCTCTACCTTTATCAGCCTTGTAAATAAGCTCGCCACCGGGTCCAGCAACAATCGATTGGCCGACACCCAGCGGGCCAGCTACATTCACGTCAAAAAAGTAACACTGGTACATGGCGGCGCTTGCCTGGACGATGGCGTGCTCCGCTCCACGATCTATAGTGCTGGTCAGGGACGGGTGCAGGATTACCTCGGCACCCATACAGGTGAGTGTTCTCAGTGTCTCGGGGAACCACATGTCATAGCAGATGGACATGCCAAACCTGCCCACGTCCGGCACCTCGAACACGAGAAAATCTTCTCCCGGACTGATATTTTTCTCGTAGGGGCACCACGGAAACTGTTTCCGGTAGCGGGCGATAACTGCTCCGTCCGGGTTTATGACCGGCGAGGTATTGTAGAACCTGCCCGCGTGCTCTTCGATTATGGAACCCGGGATCAACCAGATATCGTTACGCCTGGCGATTTCCGAGCAACGAGCCTCGAATGGCCCGGGCATGGCCTGTGCAAATTTCGGATCAGTGCCAAAAGCATTGAGCTCCGGGAGCAACACCATATCCACCCAGGGAAATCGCCGCATTAGCGAATCGATCTCGGACTCTATAGAATCCTGGTTGTCACCATTTATTGCTTCTAGTTGCAGGCCTGCAATAGCGATCTTGCTCATTCAAGTGCCCCGGAGTTTGTCTGGGGAGACCTTAGCCCTGAATGAGCCGGCGACATAGGTCCAGTTGATGCGTCCGTTGTGGACCAGGCCTAGTCGTCTTCAGAAGTGCCGGCAAGAATGAGGGCGGAGTCGACAAGTTGGCGATCCTTGTTGAAATACTTGATCTGCCGACCATCTATAACAATGTAATAGGCCGACTCTTCAGCATAGTTCCAGCGACTCCACTGACGGCAAAACCGGTCCCCATCAATACGCCATCGTCCGTTATCCTGCTCTTCATTGGAAAATCCCAGGGTACCGCTCATTGAGCCATCTTCGTGGTAGTTGATGGTGCATGGCACTCCGGTCACTTCCTTGTAAAGAATCGTCGCACCGGACATGACCGCCTTCAATTCGTCTCCTGTCAGCCACTTTCCGGCCGTTGTGGACAGGGATTCCACTCGCCCCTTCACCATTATCCGAATCAGCTCCACCAACTGGGTGACTCCTGGTCGAATCTTCTCCAGGGGCAGGCTGGTTACACCCATGCGAAAGCAATTCTCGGCATTCTCTGCAATCGCATAGTAATCACGAACAGGCTCAATCAGAATGCCCTGCCGGGCAGCTGCCCGCGCCAGTTCCGGCACATCGAAGTCCCTGGGAGTACGGACCCAGTAGGTTGTTCCGCCCACCTCGGGGGAAATCTCCATGGGTACGCCACGCATCCAGTTTAGCGCATCATGCAAAGCGTTCCGCCGCTCTTTGAATACCCGGCCAAGCCGCAGCATCAGGGAGTCGTAGTGCCCGAGGGAGAGAAAGAATGCCGTCGCACGCTGGTTATTCAGCGGCGGATGGTTCAGGACGCTGCGCCTTAGCGCCCTGGCCCGCCGGATAAACTGGGCATCCGCCACAATGAACCCCAGGCGAATTCCCGGTGCCAACACTTTGGACAAAGCAGCAACATAAATCACACGACCGGTGTCATCCATGCTGCGCAAAGCGGGCTCAGGGCGATCCAGATAACTGGTTTCGCATTCGTAATCGTCTTCAATCACTACGAAATCATTTTCTGCCGCTGAGGCAAGCAAGTCCTGTCGGCGCTGAAGAGACATCACAACCGCTGTGGGGATCTGGTGGCTGGGCGTGACATAAACCAGATCACTCCCGGCCAGGCGTTCATCAACGATAATTCCTTCGCTATCAACCGGCTGATGTGCAAGCTTCGCTCCGCACTCCCTGAACAACCACCGTATTTCGGAGTTTCCGGGTTCTTCCAGGGTGACTCGCACGCTTTTGTCTGCAAGTAACTGACTGATCAGGAACAGGCTGTTCTGGGTTCCCATCGTAATGAGGATTTCATCCGACCTGGCCTGGATTCCTCGACGGGTCAGGATCTTGCTACGAATTTCTTCGATCAACATGGGGTCATCAGCATCGGCACTGCCCACCGACCATTCCCTGACATCGGCAACGCTCAGAGAGAGCCGACTGGCCTCCCGCCATTCAGCCAAGGGAAACAGCGTCGGATCGAACTTACCGTCAATAAAGGGGTAGGGATACTGGTTCCAGTTTGGCAGGTCCTGGACTGCCCGACCGCCCGCGCTGGACCGTTTTGTGCGCTTGTTCCAGGCGGCGGTTTTATCCTCGTTAGCCGGAAGCCCCTCTCCCCGGTATCCGACCCGGGCCTCAAGCATCTTGTCATTCACAAAAATGCCACTGCGCTGACGGCTGACCAAATAGCCTTCGGCTATTAGCTGCTGGTATACAAGAACCACTGTATTGCGAGCTACATCCAGCTGCTGGGCCAGCTTGCGACTGGACGGCAACTTATGACCCGGCGGCAGTGACCCACTCAAAATGCCGCTCACCAGCTTCTGGCGAATCTGGTTCTGCAGATTCAGCTTGCTGTCTGGGTCCAGGTATATGATGGTTTCCGGCAAGGTTATAACTGTCCTGATGAGCTGGGTTGATCACTACATTACTACAATTGGGAACCGTCCGGCGTTCATCCCGGAGCGCAGCTTACAGCCTGAAAACCCGTGAAACCCTGCCTATTCTCCGTGACGCAAGAGGCAGTAGTCATGGCTGACTCCCAGGCACTCCTCCATCAGCCATTTGAATTCAACAAAACTGTCGACGATGGCGTCCGGCTGGTAGGGATGGGCCTTTGTGCCGAGAAAAATCTTGTTGATCCACTCATGCTCCCAGCCGGTGCCATTGAAAAATATGGATGTAATCCCTGCTTGCTTGGCTGCCGCCACATCCGTGGTGCTGTCACCCACATACCAACAGTCCAGCCCCGGCGATTCATCCAGGTTCTCCAGCGCCTTCAGGACAGG
>JBFFTZ010000257.1:0-3474 GCA_041571575.1 Gammaproteobacteria bacterium
CAGGGCGTCTATTTTCGCCGCGCAGATAAAGTCGTTGTCCGACAATCCCTTGATCGCGTGAGTGGTGTATCGCACCACGCAACGACTGTATCCCACTTCCATATCCGGATGGTGATCCTCGCTGTTGGCGATCCATGCCACGGCGTTCACAAAACTGATGGTCTTGTAATAACTCTTGAAGCGGAATGTCCGCGCGATCTGCAGGCCGTCCTCGCTTAATTCCCAGCCGGAATTTATCTGGTTGAGTAAGGCTACTGCCTGGTTTCTGTCCAGTGCGGGTGTGCCGCCCTCGCAGGGAACGCAGTGTCGTTGATTCAGGTCGCTCATTGGCTGTTTTCTTCTATTTGAATTTCCAGCATCTTGTCTGTCATCCATCGCTGCATGCGTTTTTCCAGTAAATCCAGCGGCAGGGCGCCTGCGCTAAGCAGGACGTCATGAAACTCTTTTACATTAAATGCGGCACCCAGCCTGGTACTGGCAGTTTCACGTAACTGCTTGATTCGAATTTCGCCGATCTTGTAGGCCAGCGCCTGGCCAGGCCAGGCAATATAGCGGTCGATTTCGTTGACGATATCCAGTTCACTCTTGGCGGCGTTTTCCTTGAAGAAATCAATGGCCTGCTCACGAGACCAGCCGCGGTAATGAATGCCGGTATCCACAACCAGTCGGACTGCCCGCCACATTTCATAGGTCAGCTGCCCGAAGCGCGAGTAGGGGTCCTTGTACAGCCCCAACTCGGCGCCGAGACTCTCGCTATACAGGCCCCAGCCCTCTACAAACGCGGTGGCGCCCTGGTAGCGACGGAATTTCGGGATCTCACCCAACTCCTGTGCCAGGGCGATTTGCAGATGATGACCGGGCATGGCCTCGTGCACCGTGAGGACTTCAATTTCATACTTGGGCCGGGTTTCCGGGCGGTACAGATTTACGTAGTAGTAGCCTGCGCGGCTGCCATCGGCGGCGGGAGGCATGTAGTAGGCGGTGGTGGTGTCGGGTGCAATAGCCTCGGGTATTGGACGCACGCCATAAGGTGTCCTGGGCAATTTGCCAAACAGTTTCACCAGTTCAGGATCTATTCGTTTGCTGGTGGCCAGGTAGGCCTGGTACAGATCCTGGGGGTCGTCGTAATAGAACTGGGGATCGCTGCGCAGGAAGTTCAGAAAATCGCTGAAACTGCCCTCGAACTGCAGCTCCTCAATGATCTCCTGCATCTGGCTGCGGATGCGCTTTACCTCGTCCTGACCCAGTTGGTGAATCTGGTCCGGCGTCAGCTCTGTGCTGGTGTAATGTCGCGTCCTGAATTCGTAAAAACTTCGCCCGTCAGGCAGGTCCCATGCACCAACCGTGTTGCGACAGGCAGGAAGGTATTCGTTGACAAAGAAATTGTGGAAGTCCCGGTAGGCGGGAATCACCACCTCCACGATAGTCTTGCGGGCAATTTGCTGCAGTCTGTCCTGGTCGTTCGGGCTGACCGTATCGGGAAACTCCAGGAAGGGTTTGTAGAATGGGCTGCTGGTGGGGTCGCTGACCAGCTGCTGCTCGATCTGGGCAGGGATTCTTTCCATGATGATCCGCGGCTGCACCCAACCCTCGGCGATGCCCTGGCGCATCAAGGCGATATTCTGTTGCACCAGTATGCCGATACTTCTCAGGCGAGCTATCCAGTTCGCATAGTCCTTGAGGGACGTAAAAGGGGAGGCCGCCGCCAACTGGTCGGCGCTTTGTACGCCGCCACGCTGGTTCAGGGGCATAAGCCAGGTGCGATACGTCCATGCCTCCATGCGCTGCTGGTAGGCCTGTTCGAAAAGGTCGAAATTCAGTTTTTCCTCGTCCGGCAGCAAGTCCCTGTTCACCCTGGAAAGCTGGACCAGGAATTGCCCCTCGGCCAGGTGATTCTCGCTCAGTGCCGTGACGGAATAATCCGTCCAGCGGTGGTTGTAGCGGGGATCGCCCAGCCGGGTGGCCATCTCCGGATTTCGTTTGAGATCGTATTCCCAGGCCTGCTCGAACAGGCTGTGCAGCTTGGCGGTTTCGGCTTCAATATCCAGGGGGGATTGCGCAAAAAGCGGGCCAATCAGTAAGAACAGGGCAATAAACAACAGCTTTTTCATAGTGATCGTCACCGAAATCGTAATATTTTCAACGTTTCTTAAGCTGCTCATTGTGAGCAAGGGCGCGGCTTAGGGCAACAGTAGAGGACCTGGACCGGATGGGCTATTATTGTTCATTCCAATCACACGGCTCCCCTGGAGAGATCCCATTTGCACGAAGTCGGTGCCAAATGGGACGCCGAAGGCGCAACCAGCCCGGAAACGCTCAGGCAAACGGACAGGGAAGACGGATTGGCTCTGGAGAGTGGCGGCATAAGCTGCCCACCGAAGGGGCTCGGTGTCCTGATCTGGACGCCCGATCTCTCAGGTTTCAGGACAGAGGGGCGCCGAGACTGAGGAGTCTCGAATTCGCTGTGTATTCTGTTTTGGAGACCTTGAATGGGACAACGTACCCCCTATTACGACACGCATGTTGAAGCCGGTGCCCGGATTGTGGATTTCGGCGGCTGGGATATGCCCGTTCACTATGGCTCCCAGATGGAAGAGCACCATGCGGTTCGGCGCGATGCCGGCATGTTTGATGTCTCGCACATGACCGTGGTGGACCTGGAAGGCGACCGGGTACGTGCGTTCCTGTCCCACTTGCTGGCCAATGATGTAGCCAGGCTAAAGATTCCGGGAAAGGCGCTTTACAGCTGCATGCTCAACGAGCAGGGCGGCGTGATTGACGACCTCATTACCTATTACATGAGCGAAACCTTTTTCCGCATGGTGGTTAACGCCTCCACCCGCGAGAAAGACCTGGCATGGATTCGGTCCCAGGCAACAGCCTTCGACGTAACCGTTACCGAGCAATCCGAGACCGCCATGCTGGCAGTCCAGGGCCCCAATGCCCGTGAAAAAGCGGCCAGTCTGCTCAGCCCCGAGGGGCGCGAGATAGCCATGGGGCTGAAGCCGTTTTCTGCTGCAATTATCGACAACTGGTTCGTTGCCAGAACCGGCTACACCGGTGAAGACGGTTTCGAAGTCGTGATGCCCCTGGAGGAGGCGGTGCCAGTGTGGGATCGCTTTGTACAGGCGGGGATTCGTCCCTGTGGCCTGGGCGCCAGGGATACCCTGCGTCTTGAGGCAGGTATGAACCTGTATGGCACCGACATGGATGAAACCACCACGCCGCTGGAATCCGGCCTTGCGTGGACCGTCGTGATGAAAGATGACGGACGTGACTTTATCGGTCGCGCTGCCCTGCAGGCACAACTGGATGCCGGGGTGCCGCGCAAGCTGGTCGGCCTGGTACTGGTTGATCGGGGTGTGCTTCGCGGCCACCAGCGTGTTGTGGTGGAAGGCGTGGGAGAGGGTGAGGTGACCAGTGGTACCTTCTCGCCCACGCTCAGTGCATCCATTGCATTTGCCCGGGTTCCCG
>JBFFTZ010000258.1:0-3469 GCA_041571575.1 Gammaproteobacteria bacterium
CACGCTGAAACCGCCGAAGACCCACAACAAGGTGATCAGTGCTCCATGGGCAGCCAGCGACAGCAGGGAGTCAAGGTGCTTTGACGGTTCCTTGAATAGCGGCAGCATGGTGACGCTGAACAGGAAAACGGTGACGTATCCTGTGAGTACCGTTATTGGATGGCGCTCCAAACGATAACTGAAGCGGGTGGCCCAGGAGGCCTCACGCCACATCTTGGTGGTCATAAGGGGGAAGGCGCCGTTACTGAAAGAGGACACTTTGCCGACATGTCGATGATGGTAGTTGTGGCTTTTTTTCCATGAACGTGGCGGGGTCAGGGCCAGCATTCCATAGGTCTTGAAAATGAACTTCGCTATTCGCGAATTCGGCAGCAATGCGCCGTGCATATGATCGTGGTAAGTGATAAAGGCTCTTACCGTGCACAGCGCGCCCAGCAGGGCGCAGAACAATCTCAGGGGCCACCAGGGCGCAATGCCAGCTCCAATGAGGGAGGTCAGCAGTAAGAAAAACGTGAAGCCAACCTGCCACCAACTCTTGGGGATGGACTCCACGGCGAATGGCATGGTCGCCTGGAATAATTCCTTCCCGGATCGAATTTGTGTACCCGGTGTCGGGGACTGCTTGTCTGATTTCAATACTTGTCCGTCCAAAATACATACCTGCCATGAGAACCACACTTCAAGCGTATATAAGGTCCCCTGCCGGATCAATTATGGGAGGCACCAGTCAGTTTTCGCCTGCCGAAATAAACCGATTTCGGGGGTTTACCCGTTGTTTTGTAGGCACTGAAGACATCATTGCAGTGGCGTAACTAACTCGCTGCATACACGGGACCTGGCGCGACGCGTTGCAGCATTCCGGGTGGTGAAATGGCTGGCTGAAATTCGTGTTGAAGTGGAAAAGAGGATAAATTTTTACTAAATTTAACGATAGAGCATTTTTTACCAATGCCGAACCAACGGGAGGAAGTCATGGGACTACTAGGTAACTTGTTTGGATCCAAGATAGATTATCCGGCCATTGACCCCAATAGTGCCGCTGCGATGCGGATTGCCAAGGTTGAGAACGAACTTGAGGAACTGGCTGACAAGGTATCGGATCGACTTGAAGTCGTTCCCTCGAAAAACGCGGCTTATATCTTCATAGGCAAGCCGCCGGCAAAGTTTGGCCTGGCGTGGATTCATGACGGCAAGGTGAGTGGTCTGAACAACCTGGTCCAGGAGCACGGTATGAAGCCCCTGGAAGTTGAGCATGTGGTGGAGGAATTGCGCACCGCTTATGAGCATGCCAATGAGGCAGAACGATTTTCGACAAAGGTGAAGAATCGTGCGGTGGTTGTCACGCCATCCGAGCGACTCGAATCTGAGGTCCACGAGATTATCGCTCGCATTACGCACTAGTGTAGGCGCTGTGTGATTACACCCCGGGGGAACACTCCCGGTGTCGTTGTTTTGCCAATGAGTTGGCTGAAGATCGATATCAAGGCCCCGCTTTCAACGCGGGGCTTTTTGTACCCCGGACTCCCTGTGGGGTGCCGGCTTTGTTTGGCACAAAAAACTTTCCAGCACCAGGCGGATTTGTGGAAGTTCCGGCAGCACCTTAGGCGTGCTACAGGACGGGCTCCAGATAGAGATCGCCGTATTTCATGACCAGGGTAATTTTTAGCGAGAACGCAGGAAACTTACTATCGTTAATATTGTCCCAAGAAATGATGTCGCCTGGATTCGGTTGACATTGGAATGGTTCCAGGTAAAGGGCCCTGGTTTAACTGGAGGGAAGTCAGGAAAAGCGATGAACAAAATATTGCTTATCAAGTTGATGCTCGTCATTGGGTTTATGGTACTGGTGACCGTTGCAACTGCGTTGGCAACGGAGGATTTACCTATCGGGTCGACGCCAGTTGTGGTTTCGTCCTGTGCCCCGGACAGTGGTGGCGGGATGATCTAAATTCGTTGCCGAGACGCTCTTAGTGATTAACGGCGACCAAGCTCGTCAGGAGTGAGCCTGACCAAACTATTTTCATTCTGAAAATAGTTGCTTCCAGTGTGTGGCTTCATTAGTGAAAACCGATAAGCAGCGCGGCCGTGTGTGCCCCGTACCCGTTGCTATTATCAATAAATTCGCCACACTGTGCCCAAGGCCCGTGAGTGCATCCTCACAGGCCATGTTTTTGACAACTCCATGATCGTTACTGAACAGGTTTGTGCTTATGGCTGCTTCCAGATTTTTTTTAGTCGTTTTCCTCGCCTGGCTGGCGCTTGTTCCCCTGACCGGGAATGCTGCCAGCGGTGTGAAATCCGAGCCTGGCTACGATGACCTGCTGGTGCTGTTTACGGAATGGCGCCGCTTCGAAAGACCGCCCCTGCTGGAAGGTGCGCCTGACTACACGCGCGAACAGTTCGCTGCCCGGCAGCCCGGGTTCATGGCGTTGCGCCAGCGTCTGGAAGACATTGCCATAGAGGGTTGGCCTGTTCCACAGCAAGTGGATTGGCATCTGGTGCGTGCCGAAATGAACGGCTACGACTTTAACCGACGGGTATTGCAGCCCTGGGCCCGGGACCCGGCCTTCTATAACACGGTCTGGATGGAACGCAGTGACGTACCGGCCCACGAGGGGCCAACCCATCACGCCGTGGTCGAGGTCTGGACCTACGACTTCCCTCTGGATGAGGTTGGCAGGACACGGCTGATTTCCGAACTCCAGGTGATACCACCTCTGATGCAACAGGCCCGACGCAACCTGGTGGGCAACGCCAGGGAGCTGTGGGTCGCGGGAATTCGTGACATGCGCCGCCAACTCGGGGCCCTGGACGTCTTGGAGGGCATGGTGGGAGATTCTGGTAGCGATGAGCTAGCCCAGGCTATCGACGCATCCAGGACAGCTACCGAAGAGCTTGTGGCGTGGCTTGAGGAGCAGGCATCAACAAAGACCGGTCCCTCGGGCATCGGCAGGGACAACTACACCTGGTACCAGCAGAACGTGCACCTGGTGCCGATGAGCTGGGAGGACGAGGTCAGGCTGCTGAAGCGGGAGCTTGCCCGGGCCTGGTCGTCCCTGAAACTGGAAGAACAACGCAACCGTGATTTGCCGCCCATGGTCGCCGCCAGCACGCCTGCCGAGTATGACGCGATGGCCGATGCGGCGATAAAGCGCATCATGAGTTTCCTTGAGGATAAGGACATACTGACGGTTACAGACTACATGGAACCGGTCCTGCGTGAACATGCCGGGTCCTTCGTGCCCGAGGAAAAGCGTCACTTTTTCTGGATTACGGCCCACTACGATCCGGCGCCCTTGTTCACCCACTTTTATCACTGGTTGGAACTGGCCCGCATGGATCGCGAACCGCATTCAAGCCCGGTACGCCAGGGTGCCTTGTTGTACAACATCTTCGACAGCCGCAACGAGGGGACTGCTACCGGCGTGGAGGAAATGTTCATGCACGCCGGCCTGTACGACGATAGTCC
>JBFFTZ010000259.1:0-3409 GCA_041571575.1 Gammaproteobacteria bacterium
CCGATGCGCTGACATCATTCAGGCGGGTCACCGAACTCGATCCGACATGGGTTGACGGGTATGTGGGCACGGCGCGCATGTTGGAAGAAATGGGCAAGCTGGACGAGGCCGAGGCTGCCTTCAAGAAGGCCATCGCGGAAGATCCGGTGTATTGGTTGTCTGTCAACGCCTATGGCGCATTCCTGATGAAGCGCGGTCGTTTTGCCGAGGCTGCGGAGCAGTTTTTCAAGGTCACGCTTCTTGACCCGAGCAGCTCGCTTGCGTTTAACAACCTGGGTGCGGCAAGTGCCATGGCCGGCAATTTCAAGCAGGCGGCTGAAGCGTTTGAACGCGCCAATGCCATCGCGCCGGACGCGGCGGCCATCTATAACTCCGGCAACATGTATTTCTATGCCGGCAATTTCGACAGGGCCCAGGAGCTGTATCGCGACGCGGTTGAATTGACTCCCGAGGATTACCGCATCTGGGGCGCCCTGGGAGATGCACTGCACGCGCTGGACGCAGGGGAGGCGGCCATCGCCGCCTATACCCGGGCCATTGAGCTGTGTTCGTCGGCATTGGCGGTGAACCCTGTTGATCAGTTAACCCGTGCGGCTCTTGCTCATTACATGGCGCGGACAGGGCGGCTCGAGGAAGCGGGAAATGAAATAGCGATTGCCGCGCTTGCTGCGCCTGAGGACATGGATATCCGGTAGTACGAGGCGCTGGTGAGAATGGGCCAGGGCCGGGTTGACCAGGCCCTGCTTGCGATTGCCGCAGCCCTGCAGGCGGGTTACCCCCCGGGCTTGCTGGCCGCTGATCCAGGCTTCGAAGCCTTGCGCGGCGATCCTCGCTTCAAGAGATTGTTAGACAGGCCGTGAACGGATCACGGCCCAGGGAGGGAATGCTGATGAATAATTCCAAGAAGTCGGCACAGGGTTATTTCTTGAGCCTTTTTTCACTGCTCGCTCTGTTCCTTACAGGTGGATGCGATGGCGGAAAAATTGAGGAGATCAACCAGAAATTGTCAGACCTCAACCAGATGCTTGTCGAGGTCCAGGACAGTCAGCAAGTGGTCACTTTTGAAAGAGCGCAGCTGGTGTCCATCAAGTGCTCAGAACACAAACAGGATGGCCAGTTTGAAGCCTGGGTGATTTATGAGGGTGATTGCCCGACGGCCGTGGAATTTCCCGACGGTAAAAACGGGTGCTTTGAGCGTCCTGAAACGGGGGATCCCCAGCCTCCGGTCTGTGTATGTGCGGCCAAGAATGAGAAGGTGGTATGGAAGGCCTATCCGGATGACTTCGGCGGTACGCAGTTCACGGTTCATTTCTCGCCCTTCGACAAGGGCAGCTTCGAATCCAAAGACGGTGTGGCCGAGTCCAAAAAAATTGAAGGCTTTGACAAGATGCCCGGGAACTCCATGGTGGCCTTCAAATACTCGATTTCTGCAGGCCCCGGTTGCACGGTCCTGGATCCACCTTTTATCGTGAAGAAGTAGCGAGCGACGATGCGCTGAGGTCACTTCTCTGGCCCCATCGCCAGCCGGGGGCCGGGCGGCGGATTGCTGCACCCGGGTTGAGTTGCAGGCATAAAAAAGGAGGCCCTTTTTCAAGGGCCTCCGATTCATTTCTTTGTTCAGTCGCTGTAGCGCTGGAATATCAGTGTGGCATTGGTGCCGCCAAATCCGAAACTGTTGGACATGACGGTGTTCAGGGTTACGCCCTCGCGCAGTTCACGCACGATGGGAACACCTTCTGCGGCCGGGTCCAGTTCGGTGATGTTGGCCGAGGCAGCGATGAAATTATTTTCCTGCATAAGCAGGGAATAGATCGCCTCGTGAGCGCCTGCTGCACCCAGGGAGTGACCGGTCAGGGACTTGGTTGAGGTGAGCGCGGGGATGTTGTCGCCGAACACCTCTCGTACCGCCTGCAACTCCTTGGTGTCGCCCACCGGTGTGCTCGTGCCATGTGCGTTGATGTAATCCACAGGCCCCTGGATGGTGGCCATGGCCTGCTGCATGCAACGCACCGCGCCTTCGCCCGAGGGTTGCACCATGTCGTAACCGTCGGAGGTTGCGCCGTAGCCTACAACTTCTGCATATATCTTCGCGCCGCGAGCCTTGGCGTGTTCCAGTTCTTCCAGGACCAGTGCGCCGCCGCCACCGGCGATCACGAATCCGTCACGGCTGACGTCATAGGGGCGTGAGGCGGTGGTGGGAGTATCGTTGTACTTGGAGGATAGGGCGCCCATGGCGTCGAACAGCACCGATGTAGTCCAGTGCACCTCGTCTCCGCCTCCGGCGAATACGATGTCCTGCTTGTTCCACTGGATTTGTTCGAATGCGTTGCCAATACAATGGGCGCTGGTGGCGCAGGCCGAGGTGATCGTGTAATTCACACCCTTGATCTTGAAGGGTGTGGCCAGCGTGGCCGTATTGGTGCTGGACATGGTCCGGGGGACCATGAAGGGGCCAACTTTCTTCGGGCCCTTTTCACGCATGGTGTCCCAGGCCAGCAACAGGTTGGACGACGAGGGTCCGCCGGAACCCATGATGATTCCGGTGCGCGGGTTTGATACGTCGCTTTCTTCCAGTCCGGCATCGTCGATGGATTGCTGCATGGCCAGGTAGTTGTAGGCCGCACCGTCGCCGAGGAAGCGCATGGTCTTGCGGTCAATAAGCTCGGCCGGATTCAGCTTTACAGGTCCGTGCAGATGGCTACGAAATCCCAGCTCCGCGTATACCGGGCTGAACTCGATGCCCGATTTGCCGGCACGCAGTGAATCTATGACTTCCTGCTTGTTATTTCCGATGCTGGATACAACGCCCAGACCGGTGACTACGACACGTCTCAAGTGCGTCTCCTAAAAATCGTCAGTTGATTTGAACAGACCAACCCGAAGGTCGGTAGCTTCATAAATTACCCGGCCGTCCACCTCCATGGTGGCATCGGCAATGCCCATCACGAGCCTGCGAAGAATGACCCGCTTGAGGTCGATCCGATAGGTGACTTTCTTGGCCGTGGGTAATACCTGTCCACGAAATTTTACCTCGCCGACCCCAAGGGCGCGACCCTTGCCCGGAGCGCCGCTCCAGCACAGGAAAAATCCCACCAGTTGCCACATGGCGTCCAGGCCCAGGCATCCTGGCATCACCGGGTCGCCTTCAAAATGGCATTGGAAGAACCACAGGTCCGGGTTGATATCCAGCTCGGCGACGATTTCGCCCTTGCCGTATTTGCCTCCCTCGCCACTGATGTGAGTGATTCGGTCCATCATCAGCATGTTGGGTAGGGGCAGGCGGCCGTTGTCCGGGCCGAACAGTTTGCCGTGGCCTGCATCCAGCAGCTCTTCCCGGTTAAAGCTGCTTTTATTTGAGCTCATCGTCCGTATTCCTTCGTCATAGTTATCGTACTTTTGCGCGCGAAAA
>JBFFTZ010000260.1:0-3393 GCA_041571575.1 Gammaproteobacteria bacterium
ATCAACAAGATCACGCTGACATTCCACGGGCTGGTCAGCTCCACGAATAAGAAATCCTGCGCCATGGCACGCAGCCCGACCAGAGGGTTCCAGCCATGCAGCATGCTTACCCCCAGCAACAGGCCGAAGAACAGGGACAGGATCACTCGCCGGGTCCACACCGATAACACGATGGCCAGCAGCGGAGGTAGCAAAGAGGTCCAGCCTACCGTGTCCGCCGCCAGTGGAATCACGCGCTGCGTTCCACGATCGTGATTCCGCGCCGTGACAGCTCCCCGACCAGGGTCGTCCAGGGCATGTGCTGGATGGGCGAAAGCAAGCCACGGGCCGTGATCTGACCGCTGCCCAGCATCTGTGCTGCGATGCTGGCGGGAAATCCTACCGTGCGATTCATGGCCATCAGGCCGGTGGTGGGGTCGCCGTAATCTATCAACTCCAGCACCAGGCGGTCGCTGGCGCCGCCTTCACCCCGGGCCTCCACCCGCAGGATCACCGCATCGCGCTGACCGGGTAAATACTGCAGTCGTGGCTCCAGGTGTTTGGTCATAAATTCTCGCGGCGTCACCCCGCCCAGGCCGGGCACCGGTTCCTGCTCAAGAAAGCCCAGCCCCACCAGGGCGCGCCACAAGGACACGTGCCCGGGCCAACGCAGCGCGTAGCGTCCCACTTCAAGAGCCGAGTCGGCAATGCCGAAACGCTGGGCGTACTCGGCCGCATCCCCATTGAGATAGGCTTCCAGGGAACCGAAAGGCGACACATTCACCGAATGCACTTGGTCCTCGTCGAAAATATGCTCGGCCGCCACCTCCACGATCCTGCCGCCGCGCACCAGCCGCGACGATCTGGCATAGGCATTCAGCACCCCTTCCCAGGTCCAGCTGATGCGGTAGCGAAGAGGATTATCGTCGGCCCCGGCCTCGGGAAAGCCACCACCGTAACTAAGAAGATGAGTGACCCGATCGAAACGCCGAACCGCCTCGGCCGCCATCACCAGGTCGATGCCCGGGTCCAGTCCCATCTCGGGCAGCAGGGCCACCCCTGCATCCCGGGCTGCCGCATCCAGGTCCAGCAGTTCATGGTCGTAATAGGTATTCACCAGGTGCGCGCCCGCGGCGATGCAGGCCTTGGCCACACGGCGAATAAATTGACGCGGCAGCATGTCGACCACCACATCAAAACCACCGTCGATCAATCTCGATAAAGCGTCGTGATCACCGGCCTCCAGCGCAACCGGCCGAAGCTTGTCGCCGCCGGCGTGCTCGCACACCGTCTGCGCCATCTGCAGATCCACGTCGGCGCAGGTAAGCTGCTCAACCGCGTCGCTGGCGGCCAAATCATGCACAACTGCCCGACCTTGCAGGCCGCAGCCTATCACCAGCACTTTCATGCAGTCGTTCTCCCGTTACCAGACAGCTTTTTTGAAGAGAAAAAGGGGGACAGGCACCAATTATTTCAGGTTCGGGCTCGAATCGGCATTAGCCGCAATAAATGTATCCGGCCCCTTTATTTACGTCTTCTGCAACAAGGCCTTGAAGCGAGGATGCTCACGCAGGGGGTCCAGGTCGCTGTCATTCATCATCCAGTCGACTTCCGCCATTCCCTTGCGCTTGGACTTCTCCAGGCAATCCAACGCCATGTCTATCTGGCCGGTGTTGGAGTACACGCAGGCGACGTTGTACAGGTTCAACGCATCATCAGGTTGGCTGGACTTGGCACGCTCCAGCCACTCCATGCCCTTCTCGGTTTGTCCTGCCTCCAGCAAATTCACCGAGCCGAAACACAGGGCTCTCGCGTCATTGGGCGAGGTTTGAAGGCGCTTCTCAATCACTTCCAGGGTACGCCGGCGGGCGTCGTTTCGCTCTTCCTCGCGTCCCAGCGCCCGGTATACCTGGGCCAGCAAGGCCAGGGCCTGGTAATCATCCGGGCGAACCTCGGTGGCCTTCTCGAATAACTGCGCCGCCTGCTCCAGCTTGCCCTTGGAGAAGGCGTGGCGACCGTGAAAGTAGTAGGCGTCAAACAGCGTGGGGTCCAGCTCAACAGCCCGCTGAAAGGCCATCTCTGCCTCGGCCTGACGTTTGCTGTGAGACAAGGCCAGTCCGCGAGAGGCGTGCACCTGGGCAACCTCTGGCGCCAGCTGAAGAGCCAGGCGACTGTTGGTTTCCGCCTGCAGTCGAATGGACACGGCGCTGTCGGCGTACATATAAATAAATGAGAAACAATCAGCCAGGCCTGCATAAGCCAGGGCATAATCCGGGTCCAGGTCGATGGCCCGGGAAAAATCTTCTCGCGCCTGCTTCCACCCTGCGTCACTGAACTGGTAAAAATGCCGGCGGCCCCGCAGGTAGAATTCGTAGGCTTCCATGTTCTCGGTGGGATGCTGCTCGATCGCCTTCTCGGTGCTGGGATTCAGGGTCAGCTTGAACGCCCGGGCAACGTTTTCAGCGATTTCTTTCTGGATTCCGAAAATATCCTTCAGTTCCCGGTCAAAGCCTTCTGACCAAATGTGATAGCCGTCGCCGACATTGATCAACTGCGCTGTCACCCGCAGGTGATTTCCGGCCTTTCTCACACTGCCTTCCAACACGGTATTCACATTCAGGCGCTCACCAATGGAATCGATGTCCATGGTGGTGCCCTTGAACTGGAACGAGGCGGTGCGGGAGGCGACCTGCACGCCAGGGATCCGGGCCAGGGAATTAATGATCTCCTCCGCCATGCCCTCACAGAAATGATCCTGATCCTTCTCCGGACTCATGTCGGCAAATGGCAGCACCGCGATGGAGTGCTCGGTCTGGGGGCTCACGGTTTGCTTTGCCACGCTTACCGGTTTGCGACGCTGCTTCTTGGTTCGGCGAATGCCTTCAGGAGTGACTTCCAGGGCCCAGGCCAGGATCAAGGCCACCGGAAATCCAAGTGCTAACAACCACAAGACCAGGGCGGTTGACCACTGGGGAAGGTTCAGGGGCTCGAAGGTGGCATCAGCTACCTGCATCAGCACCCAGGCGCCCACCACGTAGGCGATACCTACGCGGATCACTTTGCGGCGCTTTAGTTCCTCAAAATACGCGCCCAAGCCAGACTGTTTTTCACTCATATATTTTCTCGTTTCTCGCCTGGCAACCCTGACGGCCGGTCATGAGTTTTGAATACCCTGGAACCAGTCCTATCCTACATGAAAAGCCATGATCGGCAATAAAACCAGATAGTTTTGGCCAGGACAGGATCTTTTGTCCCAGGCTGGATGCTCACTCAGCGGGCCATGATCCGGGGTCTCGGTGGCGAGGAGGACGGCGCGGTGAAAGAACTGCAGCGGGCCCTGCAGATGCCGTCTGCCCGCAGGGTGACCGTATGGGAATTGCGCCTTGATCCGAACTGGGATTTCATGCGGGACAA
>JBFFTZ010000261.1:0-3314 GCA_041571575.1 Gammaproteobacteria bacterium
GACCAACAAACGCATCAGGCACCTGCCCGTTCTCAAGGACGGCAAGATGCTGGGCATCATTTCTATCGGGGACCTGGTCAATGCCATGATTGATCACCAACAGCACACTATCGAGGAACTGGAACGTTACATCACCGGATAGTCCTGCCCTGGGCGCCTCCGCCGGATTGGCTGCCAGCAACAAGAACAGACAACAAAAAGACCACGCTCGTGACTCCAGCCTGGCCTTTTCCCATTAAGGTTTTTAAAGAACTTCAAGCTGCCACGTAACTGAGTTAATGTTCTGGAATGTTATCCAGGGATTTAAGGGTGCTTCATGTCTAAGGTATTTTCGCTGCTTGCAGTGCTACTGACTATCTCCGTAACGATGCTGCAAGGGATTGCCGCCCCCCTTCCCGGCCACTCACTACCCCAGGGTGAGTTAAGACATGTTCGGGAGCGAGAAATCGACGTGAGCCACCTGGCAACGGATTTGCGGGTCAACCTGGAGCAAAGAACCGTATCGGGTTCGGCGACCATCACCTTTACACCCTTGCGTGAAAACCTCCGTGCGGTGTCACTGGACGCCGCAAAAATGCAGGTGCGATCAGTCAGCCTGATTCGTGGAAAAAAATCTGCTGCACTGGATCACAGCTGGCGTGACAGGCAATTACACATCCGTTTCCCGCACAGCCTGCAGCCCGGCGAACAACTCATGGTCAAGATCGATTACAGCGTGAAACCTGAAAGTGGGCTGTATTTTTTTCCCGAGACGAAACTGCGCAGCGCCGAGGCCTGGAACTACGGCGAGGGCGGCCGTCACTACGGCTGGCTGCCCATGTATAACGACACCAACGAGCGCTTCACGGCGGACATGACCCTGACGGTGGACCAGCCCTTTACCGCCCTGTCCAACGGGGTATTGAAAGAAGTTCGGGACAATCCGGATGGCAGCCGCAGCTACCACTGGGTGCAGGACCAGCCGATACCCAATTATCTGCTCGCGTTGAATGTCGGGGAATTTATCGAGATTCCCCTGGACGACGCCCAGGTGGGCGACAGGAAGATTCCCCTCAGCGTCTGGGTCCATCGCGGTGAGCAAGAGCGGGCTGCCTATGCCTTCGGGCGCACGCCTAAGATGCTTGAATTTTTCTCCGAACTCTTCGGTTACGACTATGCCTGGGACAAGTACGACCAGGTCGTGCTGAGGAACTTCTCCGGCGCCATGGAAACCACCACCATGGTGGGCTTCCAGGAGTCACACCTGAAGACCCCTGACGACCCGGTTGACGACGGGCCCTATTACGATGCCGCGGCCCCAATCTGGAGCTATGAGGACACGATATCCCACGAACTTGCCCACCACTGGTTCGGCGACCTGGTAACCTGCCGTTCACTGGCATCGATATTCCTGAATGAGTCCTTCGCGAGTTACTCCCACACGGTCTGGAACGGGCACATCAATGGTGAGGATGACCTGACCTACCAGCGCTGGCTTTACCTGGACAAATACCTGGGCTTTGTCGCCGAGACCGGCACCGTCCGTCCCCTGGAATATTTCCGCTATGACGCGTCGGGCGATATGTCCACCCAGCCCATCACCAATTTGAAAGGCGCGCTGGTTCTGCACATGCTGCGCCAGATCATGGGCGACCAGTCCTTCTACCGGGGAATTTCCCACTACCTGCACAGCAATGAATTTTCGGAGGTGGATTCCCACGACTTCCAGCGGGCCATGGAAGCATCATCGGGCATGAATCTGAACGCTTTCTTCGAGGACTGGATTCGTGGTGGAGGCGGCTTCCCGGACATCCGGGTGACCAGCCAGTGGTCTGAGCAGCGCAAGCAGCTGGACCTGAGCCTGGAACAGGTTCAGGCGGACCTGGCTTTCGAAAACGACTTCCGGCTGCCGAGGGAGGTGGAAATAATGACCGCTACCGGCAGCGAGATTCACACGGTGACTCTAAAGGGCTGGAGCACCGTCGTCTCCCTACCCGCAGACAGTGAACCGCTGATGGTGAATGTGGACAAAGGCAACTGGCTGGTGGCCAGCATTCATCATCGGCGCAGCCTGGAAGAAACAAACATTGCCCTGCTAAAGGGCGATCTTGCGGTGGCTCTGCGTGCCGCCAGGCAGCTGGGTGAAGATTTTGGTTCCGCCCCGGCCGCGGTGGTCGCACTGGCCAGCGTACTGGGCAACAAACAGGCCCACTGGGGACTTCGCCAGGAAGCCGCCCTGAACCTGGGCAGCATCGGAACGAGAGGAGCGGTAATGGCACTGACCCGTGGAATGGCTGATCCAGATCCCCGGATCCGGCGTGCCGCGGCACTGGGCCTTGGCCGTGCCGGCGGTGAGCAGGCGGTCATGACGCTGCAGGACAGCCTGACCATCGACCCGGATGAAGAAGTGGCGGGCGCAGCCGCCTGGTCCCTGGGCAAGCTGCAGATACCCGGTGCGGAGCGCCTGCTCAGAGAACAACTTGAACGGCCTTCAGCCTATTACGACTACCGTCGGTTGAGCGCCCTGGCCGGCCTGGCCGAACTTGAAGATCCGAAGCTCGCACCCGTATTCGCCCGATACACCGATCCCATGTACCTGCGGGAAACCCGCCTGGCGGCCCTGGAGGCCTGGGTTCGCGCAGCACCCAACGACAAGCAACTGGCCGGGGCCCTGAGAGAATTGACCCGGGACGATGACGCCGAGGTCAGGGGCTCCGCCCTGGAGTTACTGGGACGCCTGCACAGGGATGAGGACAAGGCCTACCTGCTGAAGTACGCCGAAGAGGAAATTGATCCGAACCTGGCCAAGGCTGCCAGGCTGGCGGCCGAAGAGATCGCCGGCTTCAACCCCTGACCCGGACCATCCCGGTCCCGCTTCAGGGTGTCGGGTAAGGGGTATTGGGTTCGGGGGAAAACATAGAGTCAGGATCAGGCGTCTAACCGACAGCGCCACACACGCTGCAGTCGGGATTGCGGGTGAGGACAAACGAACGGAAGCTCATGGCGCGAGCGTCCAGCATGAGCAATCTCCCCTGGAGGCTGTCGCCCAACTCCAGCAATACCTTGATCGCCTCGGTGGCCTGGATACAGCCTATGATTCCGGCCACCGGACCCAGCACTCCCTGTCCCGAGCAGTTTTCAAAAGACGACTGCTGTCGCTCGTCGGACCGAGCCTTGTCCAGGTCCGCGTACAGGCAGTTGTAACAGGGGCTGTCGTCCCGGTCGGCACGAAACACCGAGGCCTGACCTTCAAGACCCACCACGGCGCCATAGATAAGCGGCGTGCGGGTCGTCACACAAGCCTTGTTCACCATCACCCGGGTGGCAAAATTATC
>JBFFTZ010000262.1:0-3246 GCA_041571575.1 Gammaproteobacteria bacterium
GCCATGCATCGGGTCACACACCCACAGCACCGGACTACCGGTGGCCTGCACGGCGCTGATCATCTCGGGCAACTGATCCTTGATCCTGGAAGCCCCGAAGCGGTGAATAAGCACCAAACGACCCGGCTCGTTATCCGGATTAAGGACAGAAATCAGGTCGTGCAACCACTCGGCGGTCATTCCCGGCCCCACCTTCACCCCGATCGGATTGGCGATTCCGCGGAACAGTTCAACGTGGGCGCCATCCATGGTCGCAGTACGCATTCCAATCCACGGCATATGGGTCGACAGGTTATACCAGCGCTTGCGGTGTTCCAGATATCGGGTCTGGGCCTGCTCATAGGGCAGGTGCAGACCCTCGTGACTGGCGAAAAACGTGGCATGAGCACTTTGATGCACAGGCCGTCTGCTGATGATCTCCAGAAAATCCAGCGAGTCGCCGATCGATCTCACTATTCGTTCATATTCGTCTTTTTGCGGAGAATGGCCCAAAAAATCCAGGTCCCAGTATTCTGGGTGGCGCAGGTCAGCAAAGCCCCCATCCACCAATGAACGCACGAAAT
Organism: Gammaproteobacteria bacterium; assembly: GCA_041571575.1. GTDB lineage: Bacteria > Pseudomonadota > Gammaproteobacteria > Steroidobacterales > BM003 > CAKZML01. The sequence continues at coordinate 564 of JBFFTZ010000262.1, forward strand.
TGAGCGTTAGGGCCGACAGGCTGTAGCCCTTGATCATCAACTCGGGATCCGGTGTCCGGTCCTCGGGGGTGAACCCCATGCGATTAACCAGGTCACCCCGGTAACTGGGCAGGGTCACGCCATCCCGGGTCTCGGTGTCCGCTGAGCGGGGCTTGGCATACTGACCGGCCATGCGCCCAACCCTGATTATGGGTTTTTTCAGGCCATGTAACAGCACAACGCTCATCTGGAGCAGAATTTTGAGCTTGACCGCGATTAAATCCGACTGGCAATCGTCAAAATTCTCGGCACAGTCACCACCCTGGAGTAAAAACGCCTCTCCTCGTTGGGCCCGGGCAATGTCGGCCTTGAGTTTCTCGATCTCCCATGATGTCACCAGGGGGGGAAGGCTCCCCAGACGACGCAATACGTCCTGGACCTTCGCCTGGTCAGGATAAATGGGTTGTTGCTCGGCCACCTTGCTTTGCCAGCTAGATGGACTCCATTCGGAGCTTTGTTTATTGCTAGGCATGGCGTGGATGCTAACCCGTTCAGACGCTCTAAGGAAGCACAGAAAGCAGCTTTATGAGATAATGCCCGGCTAGGATGGCGTCCAACCATGGGCGCCGGCACCAAGGACCATATCAGGAGTAACAGCAATGACCATCGCCCGCGCGATCGAGAAGTTCTGGATGTTCGAACATCTGGACCTTGACACTGAAAACCAGGGCACCTGGTCCGGCAGCCACGGCTGGTCCGGCGGTCCCGAAGACGGCGTTGTTGAATCATTCAGCCCCACCTCCGGCAAGCCGATCGGTAATGTCTACGCTGCCAGTCTTGGTGACTATGAGAACGTCATGAGCTCTGCCGTGGAAGTGGCCAAGGAATGGCGCAAGGTACCCGCCCCGCGTCGCGGCGAACTGGTCCGCCTGTGTGCGGAAGAACTGCGCAGGCACAAGGATGCCCTGGGCAGCCTGGTCGCCCTGGAAATGGGCAAGATCAAGGCCGAAGGTGATGGCGAAGTGCAGGAAATGATCGACGTAGCGGATTTCGCCGTTGGACAGGCCCGTATGCTCTACGGCAAGACCATGCCCTCCGAACGCCAGGATCACCGTATGTACGAACAGTGGCAGCCCCTGGGCGTGATCGGCGTGATCAGCGCCTTCAATTTCCCGGTCGCTGTTTGGGCCTGGAACGCGTTCATCGCCGCAGTCTGTGGAAACGTGACCGTGTGGAAACCTTCCCACCAGACACCCCTGTGCGCCGTGGCCGTGCAGAACATCATGAACAAGGTCATGGAAGAAAACGGCTTCCCGCCGGTCTTCCAGATGTTCCTGGACCACGACCACCTGCTGGCCGACAAGTTTGTCAATGACGAGCGAGTCGCCATGGTTTCCTTTACCGGCTCCACCCGCATCGGTCGCATCGTCGGCGCCAACCTTGCCAAGCGCATGGGCAAGGTCATCCTCGAACTCGGCGGCAACAACGCCATCATCGTGGACGAGTTCGCCAACATGCAGCTGGCTGTCCCGGCGATTGCCTTTGGCGCGGTGGGCACCGCCGGTCAGCGCTGCACCAGCACCCGCAGGGTACTGATTCACGAGTCACGGTTTGACGAGCTTAAAGAGAAGCTGATTGCTGCCTACAAGCAGGTCCGCATTGGCGATCCCCTAAAAGAAGGCACCCTGATGGGCCCGCTCATTGACGAGAAGTCCGTGGGTAACTACCTGGCTGCGGTCGAGGCCGCTCGTGCCGCCGGTGGTGAAGTCCTGTGTGGCGGCAAGCGCATCGAAGGCGACGGCTTCTTCGTCGAACCGACCATAATTGTTGCCGAGAATCACTGGGATATAGTGCAGTCCGAAACCTTCGCCCCGATCTTGTACCTCATTAAGTACAGCACCCTGGACGAAGCCCTTGAGTTGCACAACGACGTACCCCAGGGCCTGTCCTCGGCTATCTTCACCGACAAGGTGCAGCACGCCGAGCGCTTCCTGTCAGCTGCCGGCAGTGACTGCGGTATCGCCAACGTGAACATCGGCACCTCCGGTGCCGAGGTTGGTGGCGCTTTCGGTGGCGAGAAGGAAACCGGCGGTGGTCGGGAGTCCGGCTCCGACGCCTGGAGGGGTTACATGCGTCGCCAGACCTGCACCATCAACTGGGGTAGCGATCTGCCCCTGGCCCAGGGCATCAAGTTCGACCTGTAACAACTCGTTCCGGGAAGAAACAAAAAGCGCGGGCAAAACCCGCGCTTTTTTTATTGGTGATCCGATCAGACTTCCACGTGTCTTCCAGCTACAAACACCCAATTGAGCAAAGCGGTTATATCTGCTGCACCCTGGTTGCTTCTATGCCTTCACCAGGGGACGTTTCGCTCCGCTCGACATCATCTGCGCCCCCAGGGGGCACTCCCCACACCGATTTCCACGAACAATAGCGCTCGAATCGGGATTTAGGGCAACGGACTTCATCGCCGGGTATTTAATTGCGGTTCGACCCCAATTGATTTTGATAGTGGCTCGGCCCCGGACCTGTGGAAAATACTGATATGACTCGCTTTACCCTTATCGATTGAGTCCAAAAGGTGGTGTTATCATCGCTCCAGATTACAAGTAACAACCGACGGGCCCCATCGGAACGTCAAACCCAGACCAGGAGTCGATTACATGTCTACCCGTCTTGACCTGTCCAAGCTTAGCCTGATGGA
>JBFFTZ010000263.1:0-3240 GCA_041571575.1 Gammaproteobacteria bacterium
CATTACAGCCAAGACCGAGAAGAAAAGGCACTGCCACGGCGCCGTGTAAGCCGATCTTGTGGAAACCGCGATCCAGCACGAAGGCGATACGATGCATGATGCCGCTTTCTTCCAGCGCTACCAGCAGTAGCACCAGGGGCAGCATGTAGGGCACGACGATGCCGATCAGGCCGATCAGGCCGTCCACCACGGCCCTGCCCACGACACCGCCGGTACTGGTGGGTTGCCATACCTCGACGGCTTCAATAAGGCGTGCCGCGGTCAGGGAGTCCAGCCAGCCGCCCACCTCGAATACCACGAACAGCACCAGGGCAAATACCGCCAGGCTGCCGATGAGTCCGATCTTGGGGTTCAGGAACAGCTTGTCCAGCAAGCCTCTCCAGCCACCTTTTTCCGGGCTTACGCCAGTTCGGCTGACCAACTCAAACAGGGATGCTGCCTGGTGGTGACGGTCGGCGTGCATTTCTTCTGCCAGGGGGCGGGGCAGTTGTCCGCCCGCTGCCTCGACGATCTGGCTTAACTTGGGCACACGGCCAGGGAAATGCTGGCCAAGCTCGTCCAGGATGAAAGGGTCGCCGGCAGCGACTTGCTGAACCAGGAATGCGTGAGGCGCCTGGAAGGCAGCCTTGATGTCTGCGTCGTTCAGTGCATCGCTCAGGGGTTTCAGGGCCCTGGTGATATGCTGACTGAAAGGCTGGGGAACCGGACAGGCGTCCTCACGCACAACCTCTACTGCGGCTGAAAACAGTTCCGAGATGCCCTGGCCCATGGTGGCAACGGTGGGGACGACCCGCACGCCAAGCAGACTCTCCAGCTTGGAAGCGCTGATCTTGAGTCCGCGCTTGGTGGCTTCATCCATGCGGTTCAGCGCCAGCACCATGGGCTTGCCCAGCTGGCTAAGCTCCAGGGTCAGCTCCAGGTGCCGCTCCAGCGCGGTCGCATCGACCACCTGTACGATCACATCCGGGGGCGCAAAAGGGGCTGGTGGTGCTGCCCGGTCATGGGCTGACACCGGAGGTGGAACGTCTCCCCAGAGCAGGTACTTCAGAGCCACCAGGTCGCTGTCTTCCAGGTGATGCATTGACTGGGTGCTGGGCAGGTCAACCAGGTTGGCTTCGTCCAGGCCTACCTGAACCCGGCATTCCTCATAGGTACGTCCGGTACCGCCCAGTTCACCGGTCATTACCGAGGTGGCTGAAACCGCCTGGAAGAGGGTGCTCTTGCCGCTGTTGGGCATACCCAGCAGTGCAATGCGAACTCTGCGGTCCCCTCGATACAGGGGAAACTTGACGGGGACCGTGGTTGTACCAAATTGACTGCTCATTCTTTCAAGTCTCTACATTTCGCGCCGCGTTGCGGCGATTCCTGGGCAATTGCTGCCTTCTGGCCCCGGGCGATGGCTTTGATCCGGTCTCTGGAGAAGGATGGCAAGTGGTTTCAAGCTCTTGGTTTTCAATGAATGCTAGGTAATCTAATTGTAGATGACAATAATTCTCATTCGTATTTACCGATATCTCTTGCGGTAAACCCTTCTGGCACAATGAGAGAGATATTTAACTAACTGATTTATATGTATAAAAATATTTTTGGTATTCAAGCGGGGGCGCCGGGGATTGGGACCGCAGTCCGCATGCCGGAAGGAAATCCGGAAAAATGTGCGGGTTTTGAAGACTCGGGGGTTTGGAGAATGACTGCCGGGAGGCGGGGAGTGGTGCCGGGTTGGAGCCATGTGCTGGCTGCTTATTTTACATTGGTTTTATCCCGGGACTCACCGTGACCAGGAAGCCTGGAGGCTTTTCGAAGGGCCTCACGCAATACGTATTCAATCTGGCCGTTGGCGCTGCGCAGCTCGTCGTCCGCCCATCGTTGCATGGCGTCGAGTATGTCTTCACTAATGCGCAGTGCGAAGGCTTTGCGTTTGCTCATCTGGATGTGTCCCGTTCCGGGGGGTGCTAGCCCCCCGGCAAGTATTATCAGGAATAAAGGCTGCTGGTATTGAGTACTGGCTGTGCGTTTTCTTCGCTACACAGCACTACCAGCAAGTTGCTGACCATGGCTGCCTTGCGTTCCTCGTCCAGCTGCACCACGCCCTGGCTCTTGAGTTCGTGTAGTGCCATGTTCACCATGCCTACCGCACCTTCCACAATCTGCTTGCGTGCGGCGATGATGGCAGAGGCCTGTTGACGACGTAGCATGGCGCTGGCGATTTCCTGGGCATAGGCCAGGTGCGAGATACGCGCCTCGATGACTTCAACGCCGGCCTTGTCCAGTCGCTCCTGAATCTCGACTCGCAGGCTTGCAGCGATCTGCTTGGGGTCGCTACGCAGGCCTATTTGCTCGTCATCATGGGCTTCGTAAGGATAGCTTGTCGCCAGGTTACGCAGGGCAGCCTCGCTCTGGATGGTTACGAATTCCTCGAAATCATCCACCTCGAATACCGCCTCCGCGGTATCAATCACTTTCCAGACCACCACCGCAGCAATCTCGATGGGGCTACCGTTGGAATCATTAACCTTGAGCTTGCCGCTTTCGAAATTTCTTATTCGCAGTGACACGGCCTTTTTGGCGTAGAAGGGGTTTGCCCAACGCAGGCCGGGTTCTCTTGCCGTGCCCGCATACTTGCCGAAGATCTGCAGAACCTTGCCTTCGTTCGGATTGACCATGAACAGGCCGAACCAGCAAACCAGCGTGATGATGGCCATCAGGGCCCAGAACAAAAGCATGCCAAAGCTGAAGCTTTTCAGGGCGTTGAATACACCGTAGCCGGTCACGATCTGGGCTACCGCCAGGATTGCAATGAATACATATCCCGAATTCACTTTTCTTCTGATTTCTTTCGTCATGGCTATCTCCCTGCCAGGAATTAATTTGATATCAAAATAATATCACTTAGCAAGAAAGTCAAGCTGTGACTGGTCTTCGAGCCGGGAGCCTAGTTTTCCAAACTGGCGGCAATGCGCTGGATTCCGTCATAGGTGGGTTGGCAATATTGGGCCAGGAAGGCCTCGTCAGGCTCTGTTCCAGCGGGTAATTCCATGACTGCTGCCAGGGCCGTGGCGCCGTCGAAGTCCACGCAGGCGAGTCGGCAGGATAGCTCGTCCGGCACCCTGCCGAAGGCGGTGCCGGGCAGGGCGGCAACCCCGGTGCTCTCCAGCAGGTATTCACACAGCGCCTGGCTGTTATGAATGTCCCGCTTTTCCCTGAGCGGTTCCATATGGGGCATCAAGTAAAACCCACCGC
>JBFFTZ010000264.1:0-3239 GCA_041571575.1 Gammaproteobacteria bacterium
AAGGCGCAGGTCCACGCAGGCGGACGCGGCAAGGGCGGTGGCGTAAAGCTTGTTCGCAGCCTTGACGAGGTACGCCAGGCTACTGCCGACATGCTCGGCAAGCGACTGGTCACCCATCAAACAGGCCCCGAAGGCCTGCCGATCAATTCGGTGATCGTCGAGTGTGGTTCGGATATCAAGCGAGAGCTGTATCTGAGCCTGTTGGTGGATCGGGCCCAGGAACGCGTGGTGTTCATGGCGTCGGCCGCCGGCGGCATGGACATTGAAGAAGTGGCCGCCAAGACCCCGGAGCAGATTTTTACTGTCGCGGTGGATCCGGCTGCCGGCCTCATGCCCTATCAGTCGCGCCTGCTGGGCTTTGGCCTGGGCCTGGAAAAGGAACAGCTCAAGCAGTTCAGCAAGATTACCCAGAGCCTGTACAAACTGTTCATGGAGCAGGATGCCGGCCTGGTGGAAATCAACCCGCTGATCGTCACCGGTTCTGGTGATGTGATGGCCCTGGACGCCAAGATCAATGTGGAGGCCAACGCCCTGTTCCGTCAGCCCAGGCTGGTCGGATGGCGCGATGCCAGCCAGGAAGACGAAAAAGAGAACGAGGCCCACGAGCAGGGTCTTAATTACATTTCCCTGGACGGTAACATTGCCTGCATGGTCAACGGCGCTGGTTTGGCCATGGCCACCATGGACGTGGTCAAGTTGTATGGCGGTGATCCGGCAAACTTCCTGGACGTGGGTGGCGGCGCTACAGCAGAACGGGTGGCCTTTGCCTTCAAGCTTATTCTGTCCAACCCCAGTGTGAGCACCATCCTGGTGAACATCTTCGGCGGCATTGTTCGCTGCGACCTGATTGCCGAGGGCATTATCTCGGCGGTGAAGGAAGTCGGCGTCAAGGTGCCGGTAGTGGTTCGCCTGGAGGGCACCAATGTTGAAGCGGGCAGAAAGCTGCTGGCTGAGAGTGGTCTGGATATTATCGCTGCCGACGATTTAACCGACGCGGCCAAAAAAGCCGTCGCCGCTGCGGCTTAAAGGGGCAGAGTAATGAGTATTCTAGTAAACAAGGACACCAAGGTTATCTGCCAGGGTTTCACCGGCAAGCAGGGTACCTTCCATTCCGAACAGTGCCTGGCCTACGGCACGCCGCTGGTTGGCGGTGTGACCCCCGGTCGTGGCGGTGAGGAGCACTTGGGTCTGCCCGTGTTCAACACGGCCCACGATGCAATCCGGGAAACCGGCGCTGAAATCAGCATGATCTACGTGCCCGCAGCATTTGCCGCGGACGCTATCCTGGAAGCTGCCGATGGCGGCGCCAGGCTGGTGGTGTGCATCACCGAGGGTATTCCGGTGAACGATATGGTGAAGGTCAAGGCTGCCCTGGCGAGCTATGACTGCCGCCTGATCGGTCCGAACTGCCCCGGTATCATCACCCCCGGCGAAAGCAAGATCGGCATCATGCCCGGCTTTATTCACAAGCCCGGCAGGGTCGGCGTGGTTTCGCGTTCGGGCACCCTGACCTATGAGGCGGTGTACCAGACCACGACCAACGGCCTGGGACAGACCACCTGCGTGGGTATCGGTGGTGATCCCATCCGCGGTATGGGCTTTATCGATTGCCTGGAGCTGTTTCAGGAAGATCCCAAGACCGAAGGCATCATCATGGTGGGTGAGATCGGCGGCACTGACGAAGAAGCTGCAGCCCAGTTCATCAAGGAAAATGTGACCAAGCCCGTGGTTGCCTACATTGCTGGTGTGACCGCGCCGGCAGGCAAGCGCATGGGTCATGCAGGCGCGATCATCTCGGGTGGTAAAGGTACCGCCGAAGAGAAGTTTGCTGCCCTGGAGGCCGCCGGTGTGAGCACCGTGCGTTCCCCGGCTGACCTGGGTACGGCCATGGGCAAGGCCCTGGGCGCCTGATTACAGGTAACCCGGAGGGCATGGCCGCTGGAGGCAGGGTCTGATGACCGACACAATCCGAATCGCTCTTGGTCAATTGAACCTGGTGGTGGGAGATGTGAGCGGGAACGTCCAGGCCATGATCGAGGCGGCCAACACTGCCAGGGATGAACTCGGGGCCCACCTAGTGGTGTTTCCCGAGTTGTCCGTCACCGGATACCCGCCCGAGGACCTGCTGTTTCACCGTGGCTTTCACAGCAAGGTGGACCGTGCCCTGGAACAAATTGCCGATGCCTCTCGCGGTATCGGCATTTTATTTGGCTATCCGGAATACGTCGAAGGACGCATCTATAACTCGGCGCTCCTGGTCAGGGAAGGCAACGTCCTGGCCAACTACCGCAAGCGCTGTCTGCCCAATTATGGCGTTTTTGACGAGAAGCGTTATTTCACCCCCGGCACCGAAGCCTGTGTGATTGACTACATGGGGCTGAAGCTTGGCCTGGCCATTTGTGAGGACGTCTGGGAACCGGAGCCGGCCCGGGATTGTGCCGATGCCGGGGCCGGCCTGCTGGTGGTGATTAATGGCTCACCCTACGACACGGGCAGGCCGGAAAGCCGGATCGAGACGCTCAATCGTCATGTGATTCCCACCAAAATGGCCACTGTTTACCTGACCAGGGTGGGTGGCCAGGACGAGTTGTTATTCGACGGTAGTTCCATGGTGCTGGATGGCAGCGGAAAGCTGATGCACCGGGCGCCCATGTTCGAGACCAGTTTGACGGTGGCGGAATTCGTGCCCGGCGAGCCGATGAGCTGCGTGCAGGGAGAACTGGCGCCGATACCCGAAAAAATTGCCGCCATTTACCAGGCCCTGGTGCTGGGCACCCGGGATTACGTCGAGAAGCACCGCTTCCCCGGTGTGGTGCTGGGCCTGTCCGGCGGTATTGATTCAGGCCTGGTGTTGGCCATCGCCGTGGACGCCCTGGGCGCGGACCGTGTTCGGGCCGTCATGATGCCCAGCCGGTATACCGCGAGCATGAGTTGCGAGGATGCCCAGGAGCAGGCTGCCCTGCTGGACGTGCGCTACGACGTCATTCCGATCGAGCCGATCTTCCAGGCGACCGTTGATGCCCTGGAAGAGGTCTTCGAGGGACGCAAGCCGGATGTGACCGAGGAAAATATCCAGGCCCGCTCCCGGGGCATGGTCATGATGGCTATTTCCAACAAGACCGGCGCGATGTTGCTGACCACCGGCAACAAGAGCGAGATGTCCGTGGGTTATGCCACCCTGTATGGGGATATGGCAGGGGGGTTTGCTCCCATCAAGGATTGCAGCAAGACCCTGGTGT
>JBFFTZ010000265.1:0-3032 GCA_041571575.1 Gammaproteobacteria bacterium
CTGGAAAAACTGCAGAACCCGCCAGACGAAACCGAATAACCCAGTCTCAACTGGCGGGTCCGCCAGATTTCTATCGATCTGTAAGCTTGCTCTCGATCTCGGTGCGCAGTTCGAGCAGGCGCTTGGGCAGACGGTCACCGTAGGTCTTCAGGTCGCCGGCGATCTCGTCAAACTCGATGCGCCACTGGGTGTGATTAACCTTCAGCAGACGGTCCATCGTGCCTTCGGGCAGGTCCAGGTCCTCGGTGTCCAGGTCCTCGGGGTGGGGCAAGTAGCCGATCGGCGTCTCATTGGCTCCCACGCGCTTCTCGCAACGCTCGATGATCCATTCAAGGACCCGCATGTTGTCGCCAAATCCGGGCCACAGGAACTTGCCTTCGTCGTCGCGACGGAACCAGTTCACGTGGAAGATCTCGGGGAGATTGTCACTGCGCTTGTCGAAGCTCAACCAGTGGCTGAAGTAATCGGCAAAGTTATAGCCGCAGAAGGGCTTCATGGCCATGGGATCCCGGCGTACCACACCGGTCTTGCCGGTAGCGGCAGCGGTGGTCTCGGAGGCCACGCTGGAGCCGATCAGAACGCCGTGTTCCCAACTCTTGGCCTGGTAGACCAGGGGGGCCAATGCGGCCCGGCGCCCACCAAATACGATGGCTGAAATCGGCACGCCCTCGGGATGCTCGGCCTGTTCGGCGTAGCTGGGGTTTTGCTTGGCAGCCACGGTGAAGCGGGCATTGGGATGGGCGGCTGATCCGCCTTCCACACTGTAGGGGTTGCCGCGCCAGTCGTAGGCGGGTTCGCTGCTTTCCATGCCTTCCCACCAGGGCTGGTTGTGGGTATCCACCGCCACGTTGGTGAAGATGGTGTCGTGGGTGATCATTTCGTAGGCATTGCGGTTGGTGGTGGGGTTGGTGCCAGGCACCACGCCGAAGTAACCGGCCTCGGGGTTGATCGCCCAGAGACGCCCGTCTTCGCCAACGTACATCCAGGCAATATCATCGCCCACTGTGCTGATCTTCCAGCCCTTGTATTTATCGGGCGGAATTAACATGGCCAGGTTGGTCTTGCCACAGGCGGAGGGGAATGCGCAGGCCAGGTAATGCTTTTCGCCTTCGGGGGATTCCACGCCAACGATCAGCATGTGTTCCGCCAGCCAGCCTTCCTGGCGGGCCTGGTAGGAGCCGATACGCAAGGCGTGACACTTCTTGCCCAACAGGGCGTTGCCGCCGTAACCGGAGCCTATGCTCTTGATTGTCAGTTCATCGGGGAAGTGCATGATCAGCCGGCGTTCAGGGTCCAGGTCGCCAGTGGAATGCAGGCCTTTGACGAACGCGTCGCCATTTTCGATACGCGCCAGGGCGGCGCTGCCCATACGCGTCATGAGCTTCATGTTGGCAACTACATAGGGGCTGTCGGTGATTTCAACGCCGCAGCGGGCGTGAGGCGAGTCGATGGGGCCCATGCAGTAAGGGATTACGTACAGCGTGCGTCCCTTCATGCAGCCGGCGAACAGGGCATCGACTTTTTCGTGGCCTTCGGCAGGCGCCATCCAGTGATTGTTGGGGCCGGCGTCTTCCCGGTCCTTGGTGCAGACGAAGGTGAGGTGTTCTACACGGGCTACGTCCGAGGGGTCTGAGCGGTGCAGGTAGCAATTCGGAAAGGTTTCCTGGTTCAGTGCTTTCAGGTCGCCAGTACCGACCATCATTTCGATCAGCGAGGCATATTCTTCCTCGCTGCCGGTGCACCAGTGAATTTTTTCAGGAAGGGTATGGGCCGCAACCGACTCCACCCATTCATTTAATTCGGGGTTGCTCGTCATGTGTTGTATTACCTGCTCTGAAACCGCGGGAACCTCCCGCCAGAGGAGGCGGGCTGAAACGCGCAAGTATACCGGGAGACCGCCGGATTTTCACTTTCCGGGGAGCGGGAATGGGAGGGGGATAAAAAAAGGCCCCGCAAAGCGGGGCCAAAGACTAAGGAGGGAGTCAAACTGGTGTGTAAACTAGGCTGCCTTCGCGGCGACGGCCTTCTTTACGGCAGGCTTCTTGGCCACTGATTTCTTGGCAGAAGCTTTGCGAACTGCGGCCTTTTTGGCCGGTGCCTTGCGAACGGCCTTTTTGGCTACAGCCTTGCGGGCGGTGGCTTTCTTGGCGCGTTTGGGCTTGGCGGGGGCGGGCTGGAACAGGGAAACCACGCCATCACGGGTCTCTTTAACCAGGCCGATAGTATCCTTGGCATTCTTGGCGATCCGGTCGCGGGTCATGGGGAGCAGGGTGACCTGGTCCTTTACCAGCTTGCCGAACGACGGTGCATTGGCTGCGGTGCTGAGGCGCTTGGCGCCTTCGTCAAAGCTGCCTTCAACGAACTTGAGCTGCAACTTGATGAGCTTTTCCATGTAGCGGAAAGCGATTTCGTTGAGCTTGAGGCCGCGCTGGCCGATTTCATGCACAGTACCCTTGGCGCCTTTCACTTTACCCGCGACGTCCTTGGTGGCGTTGCGTACTTCTGTGACGGTGCCGCCTGTCAGGTCCTTGGCACGAACAACTACGTTGTCTACAAAATTCTGAATCTGAGCGTCCATCATAAATCTCCGTAAATGTGCACTTGTTGCACTGCAATAACTTGTTGCGTTGCAGCATACGACCACTGCACAAGGGTGTCAACCGTGTAATACCGAAAATATTTAGAGTGAGACTCCCGACAGGTGATAATCTGTTTTCGGACCTTGATATTTATCCTAATTTTGGCTTCAGGGAAATCCCATAACTATCTGTATTTGCGCATAATAATATCTTATGCAAATTAGGAATCAGACTCGGAATAGAACGGCCGTGTGGTGCCTGAGTGGGATCTTGATCGGCTGTTTTGGCCCTGCCCGGGCCGAAGATTTGGTGCCTGAGGGGCCGATTGCGCTGGAATTACTCATCCAGGCCGATGAGGGAAACTGGCGTCTGGTGCTCCTGGATACGATCCGGCAGGCACCACCGGGGCGCCTGGTGATGGTCAGTGTCCTGTTCAGGGTTCCCCAGGAGCCC
>JBFFTZ010000266.1:0-2912 GCA_041571575.1 Gammaproteobacteria bacterium
CCAGGTTTACAAGCAGGCCGTTACATCTGCGGGAACCGGTTGCATGGCCGCCCTGGATGCCGACCGCTACCTGGAAGACCTGGCTAGCGGCAAATAGATTCCGCAATGCCCGCTCAGACAAGGATACTGGCAGGCATCAACGAGGTTTCGGCCAGCAGCTGGGACGCACTGGCCGGTACCGACCATCCCTTTACCCGACACGCTTACCTGGGCGCTTTGGAGCAAAGCGGGTGCGTGGGTCCAGGCACCGGCTGGCAGCCCAGTCATGTAGTTCTGGAGGAACATGGGCGCCTGCTTGGCGCTATGCCGCTGTACCAGAAGACCGACTCATGGGGCGAATTCGTCTTCGACCAGGGTTGGGCTCACGCCTATCAAGAGGCCGGTATTCCCTATTATCCGAAGTTAGTGGGAGCGATCCCGTTCACGCCGGTCAGCGGCCCACGGCTTTTAAGCCCACCCCATTCTCCCGGAATTCAGCTGGCCTTGCTGGAAGCCGCCCATGAGCTTGCCCAGCAGCGACAGGCGTCATCAATTCACGTCTTGTTCCCCGACAGGGAGGCGCTGGAGTCTCTGAAGCGCAAGGGCTGGCTGCTACGCAAGGACTGCCAGTTCCACTGGTTCAACCGGGGTTACGAGAGCTTCGATCACTACCTGGAGAGCTTTTCCGCCAAGCGACGCAAGACAACTCGCCGGGAGCGCCGAAAAGTTGCCGAGCAAGGCATCCACTTTGATCACCTGGCGGGCAGTGAACTGAGCGAGCGAGACTGGGATTTTCTCTACCGCTGCTATGCCTCCACCTTCCTTCGCCGCGGCCGGCATCCCTACATGAATCCGGACTTTTTCCGCAGTCTTTGCGCCAACATGGGGGACAGCCTGCTGGCGATACGTGCAAGTCATGGTGAGCAACCCGTCGCGGCCGCCATCTTCTTCGTCTCCAGCGACACTCTGTACGGGCGTTATTGGGGCAGCATTGCAGAGGTGGACAGCCTGCATTTTGAAACCTGCTATTACCAGGGGATCGATCTATGCATCAGCCGTGGCCTGAAACGCTTTGATCCGGGCACCCAGGGCGAGCACAAGCTGACCAGGGGATTCGACCCGGTGTTTTCCTGGTCGGGACACTGGATTGCTCACCCGGGCTTTCGCCAGGCAATTGCAAACTATCTCGCCCGGGAAGCGGCGCATATCGATGGCTACCGGGAAGCGGCCCGGGATTTACTTCCTTTCAGACAGGAACCCCAACAGGATCCAGAGAAATGATCCCCTGGCTGGATCCGGAGCAGATTTGGTTTCCCCACCCATCCACGGCGCTGGATGAACCGCCGGGGTTGCTGGCCGCAGGCGGTGACCTGTCTCCCGAGCGACTGCTCAAAGCCTATTCTATGGGCATCTTTCCCTGGTACGAGGAGCAGCAACCCATATTGTGGTGGAGTCCGGACCCGAGAGCGGTGCTTTTCCCGGCAGAATTCCGGTTGCGCCGCAGCTTGCGCAAAATCCTGCGAAACAAGCCATTTACCGTGAGTTTTGACAAAAACTTTGCCGCTGTCATCCACGCCTGCGCCCAACCCCGCAGCTACAGCGAGGAAACCTGGATTACCCGGGAAATGGCGGCTGCATACCAGGCTCTGCACGAGACCGGGCATGCCCACTCCCTGGAGGTGTGGCACGAGGGCTCACTGGTGGGAGGACTCTATGGGGTTGCCCTGGGCAAGGTCTTTTTTGGTGAATCCATGTTCAGCACCCAGCGTGACGCCTCTAAAATAGCCCTGTGCGCCCTGGTCCACCACCTCCAACATAACGGGTTCGAGCTACTGGATTGCCAGATGCGCAGTGCACATCTGGAATTCATGGGCAGCAGGGCTATCGCGAGAGATGAATTTCTTAAACTTCTGGAACGCCATGTCAGTGCCCCTGCCAGGGACGCCAAATGGCGCAAAATGGATAAGGACCTGCGTTATCTGGCCGATTGGCAACCAGGTACTGGTGGCAATCCCAAATTGCAATAAGCCCGAATTTTATGCACAATTCGCGCCCTCATTGATATACAGGTTTGATTGAATCGTGGCGAAAGAAGAAGCAATTCAAATGGAAGGGACTGTCATCGACACTCTGCCCAACACCACGTTCCGAGTAGAACTGGAAAACGGCCACGTCGTTACTGCCCACATTTCCGGAAAGATGCGTAAGCATTACATCCGCATCCTCACCGGTGACAAGGTCACTGTAGAGCTGACCCCGTACGACCTGAGCAAGGGTCGAATCACCTACCGCGGTCGCTGATTTCCCGAACCGCCTTAGGGCGGTTTCGCGGACCCCAATTCCTGCTAGTCAATCATCTCGGGTTTCTGCTCGGATTCAAGCAGTGGTGTGACACTTAACACCAGGTCCCCGGCCTCACCGACCGATACGGTGACATGCCCACCATTGACCAATTCGCCAAATAGCAGTTCCTCAGCCAGAGCCTTGCGCACATGCTCCTTGATGACCCTGGACATTGGCCGGGCGCCCATCAGCGGGTCATAACCCTTCTTGGCAATCCACGCCCGGGCTTCCTCGCTCAGGGTAATAGTGACATTTCTCTGCTCAAGGGTAGCCTCCAACTCAACGATCAGCTTATCCACCACACGGGCGATGGTTTCCTCTTCCAGTGGCTTGAAGTGAATGACCGCATCCAGTCGATTGCGGAATTCGGGGGAGAATAATTTCTTGATCGCCCCCATGCCATCGCTCGCATGATCCTGCTTGGTAAACCCGATCGAGGAGCGACTCATCTCCTCGGCACCCGCATTGGTAGTCATTACCAGGATCACATTGCGAAAATCTGCCTTTCTGCCATTGTTATCTGTCAGGTGGCCGTGATCCATGACCTGGAGCAAGAGATTGAACACCTCGGGGTGCGCCTTTTCGATCTC
>JBFFTZ010000267.1:0-2821 GCA_041571575.1 Gammaproteobacteria bacterium
CAGTGTTTGTCGAATTCGATAGTCTGGGTGTCATTACTCACGTCCATTTCGAAGATGTGGGTGCCGTCACCCCCATTTTTACGACAGGTTTCATTGGCCTGGTCGGCGTGATTAATCAAGCGCTCAAGGCTTTCGCTGAAATTGTCGACTTCCGCGATGCCAATGCTGCAAGTTGCGGAAATGGATTGTTTGCCGACTTCGAATACATGGGTGCGAACCCGATTGCCCAGGTTGCTGGCCCAGGCCATTACATCCTGCCGGGTACCACGATTGATATAGGCGACGAACATGGTTCCGCCGAACCTGCCGTACAAATCGCCACTGACAACGCTATCGCGTAACAGGTTGGAGAAGCTAGTCAGCACCTCCTCACTGCCCAGTGCGCCGATGTTGTTGATGATGTCCCGGAAGTTATCCACGGTGATGTAGAGCAGGGCAGTCACCCCTCCCCGGGGGGGTTGTGTGAGGCGACGGGTCAGGTGGGAAATGAAATGACGCCGGTTGTAGAGGCCGGTGGTCGTATCCAGCTTGGCGAATCGTTCCAGTTTCTGATCCGGTTCCTGCTGCTCGGACTTGCGGGCGGGAATGCACATGCGAACGCAGGGTTCCCCATCAAAGTCTGCCTGGGTTAGTTGCAGGATCATGGAAAGAGCGGAGTTGTCGCTCAGCAAGCCCTGGGCCTTGAGGTCGTGGTCGCTCCACTTGCCCTGCATGCAGGCCACCAGGGCCGCCTTGATGGCGGCGTGGTTCTGATTATCGAATAAGTCCATCACCGGGGTTCCCACCAGGGATTCCTCTTCGGGGTATCCAAACAGCTCCAGCCAGGCGGCATTGGTGCCCACCACGATGCCCTCGCTAACCTGGGCAATGGCGTCCGCCGAACCTTCCAGGAAGCTGTGCAACTGTTCCTTGTACTGGCTGGCCGCCCCCAGTGTCTGGTTGAGAGTGCGTTCCAGGCGGAAGCTGCGAAGCTCACGGGTGGCAACGGCAATCATTCTATCGGTATGGGTCAGGGATACCGTGTCCTTGGCTCCCTCCCGCATGGCCTGGGCGATAATTTGCTCGTTCAGGGCACTGCGGACTTCCAGGATGGGTACTCCCGGCGCCCATGAATTTCTCAGGTCGGCCACGGTGCCTATACTAACTCCGGATTCCTCGGTGAATATCAGGATCATCTCGGGATTGAGCTGGCCCATAGCCTCTGCCAGGTCATCGGTGCTCGATATCAACGTACAGTGAACCGGATGGCCGCCTGTGCGAAGGATGCGGTTGACCGATTCCGAATGCTCGGGAGTCTTGGCGATGACGATTAACGGAACAGGGGCTTCCTGGTTCAATTCACGTTCTCCGAACAGATTGGTACGCTGCACAAATCCCATGCGATAAGGCATTCCTTGTTGGTTTCGGAGTGTATCACCAGTTTCGCCTGGCGGGGGACTTGGGAGGGCGTATAGGAGCGGTGACGCAGTTGACCGATTTTTGGCTGACCTGATTCAGAGAAACTTGGTACTATTGGCCGCTTTCACCGGGGCGCAGATTCCCGGAATAACCGTGTTTTGACAGGATTCCATGCTATGGCCAGCTACCAGACCAGCGAATTTCGCTCAGGATTGAAAATTTTGCTTGATGGTGATCCCTACACCATCGTTGAAAACGAATTTGTGAAACCGGGCAAGGGCCAGGCCTTCAACAGGGTGCGGGTGCGCAATCTCAAGAATGGCCGGGTGGTGGACAAGACGTTCAAGTCTGGTGAAAGCGTGGATGCTGCGGATGTGGTTGAGACAGACATGCAGTATCTGTACAACGACGGCGAATTCTGGCACTTCATGGATCCTTCCTCCTATGAGCAGTTCGCCGCTGATGCCAATGCCGTTGGGGACAGCGTGAAATGGCTGAAAGAAGAGGATATCTGCCTGGTAACCCTTTGGAATAATTCGCCCCTGCTGGTGTCTGCGCCGAACTTTGTGGAACTGAAGATCGTTGAGACCGACCCGGGCTTGCGTGGGGACACTGCCCAGGGCGGCGTGAAGCCTGCTCGCCTGGAGACCGGTGCCTCGGTGCGCGTGCCCCTGTTCCTTGAAGAAGGCGAAGTCATCAAGGTGGACACCCGCAGCGGCGAGTACGTGTCGCGGGTCAAGGACTGATCGCCGCTCCACGGGCTATCCCATGACAACAAAGACAAGTTGGCGCCCCACGGCTTCCGTGGAAGTGCTGCGTCTGCGTGCCGGAATGCTGGCTCGCACAAGGACCTTCTTTGAGCGCAGGCGGGTAATGGAGGTGGAAACACCCATGCTGTCGGCGGCCGGAACCACGGATGTAAATATTCATAGCCTGACCACCCGGGTCTCGGGTCAGCCAGGCGCCATGTATTTGCACACCTCGCCGGAATTCCCGATGAAGCGGCTGCTGGCAGCCGGTTGCGGAGACATTTACCAGATTGCCAGGGTATTTAGAGACGGCGAAAGTGGCCGCTGGCATAACCCGGAATTCACCATGCTGGAATACTACCGGCTGGGAATGGATCACCACCGGCTGATGGATGAGGTAGAGGATCTGATGGGGGAATTGTTGGGCGAGGGCGCGGAATCGCTACAGTGCCAACGCCTGACTTACCGGGACGCATTTTTACAGGCTGTGGGCCTGGATCCGCTGGTGGCCGGGCGACAGGAACTGCTTGACGTGCTGGCCCGTCGCCAGGTCGGCCTGCCCGGAGAAACCCTTACTGATGCCCAGCGCAACCTTGAGTTGGCCGAAATTCACCCTGAAATCAGGGCCGCAGCCGGATTATACCCTATCCATCTCGATCTTGAACAGGCCGAGG
>JBFFTZ010000268.1:0-2813 GCA_041571575.1 Gammaproteobacteria bacterium
AGCGCTGGAAGAAAGCGGCATCATGCATCGTATCGCCTTCGTGCTGGATCGCGGTTTCCACAAGATCGGCTTACACGGCGCCGTGGCAGTGCCTTTTCTTCTCGGTCTTGGCTGTAATGTCCCGGCCCTGTCAGCGGTGGCCGCAACGGCCAAGGGTCGCGAACGTATTGTCGCCTCCCTGCTGGTTACCTTTGTTCCCTGCTCGGCCCGGTCCGCCATAATTTTAGCCCTAGGCGGTAAGTACCTGGGCGGCCTGGCCGTACTGGGAATATTCCTGCTCACCATGCTGGTGATTGCCTTGCTGGGAAAGCTGCTTTCCCGCCGCTACCCGGAAAGCGGCCCCGGCATGGTCCAGGAAATTCCCCCCTACTCCCTGCCCAACATGGGAACCCTGCTTAAAACCACCTGGTCACGAACCAGCGATATCCTGACTATCGTCACCCCCTTGCTGGTGGGCGGCAGCGTAGTGCTGGCATTGCTGGGGCATTTCAACGCCGATGAGTACATTAACCTGGCGCTCACCCCTATCACTTCCTGGTGGCTGGGACTGCCGATTGTGCTGGGCGTGCCGATACTGTTCGGCATCCTGAGAAAAGAACTGTCGTTGTTAATGATTTACCAGGCCCTGGGATCTTTCGAGGTCGGAAACTACCTGGACTGGGTGCAGATAAGCACCTTCCTTATTTTCCTGACCTTCTATATTCCCTGCGTATCCACCTTCGCAGTGATGCTCAAGACCATCGGCAAACGCGATGCCTGGTTTTCAGTGGCCCTGTCAGTGGGTGTGGCATTAATCATCAGTGCGATAGTCCGATTCCCGCTGGAGTTGATTCAGCATTTCACCCGCTGAGGACCTGCCGGTAGAACACTTGCACCGCCGGACCAGAAACTGCATTCAAAAGTTATGATGTCAGCGAATTATTTTATAACTACCGCGCTTATAGCCGGCATGTTGTGTTGTGTCCTCTCGGACCCTGTTGCGGCTTCGGAACCGCTGGTAGCGGAGTCAGCGAATGTGATCACCCAGGATGCGTTCACCGTGTCCCCAGGTGACTGGGAGTTTTCCCTGGGGCCGGCCGTCGAGCGTGCCCACCAGGCCTTCGACGACAATGGCAATGTGGTAACCCGCCCAGATACCTTTCAGAACGCGATTGCTGCCTCGGCAGTCCACGGTTTGGCGGATGACCTGGACCTGTCATTGACCGGGCTCTGGGCCAAGCTTGGCGATCGACAAACGGGAAGTGAGGACGGCAACGGCCTGGGGGACGTGCAGCTTGAATTGCGCTGGAGGTTTCACTCGGGAGATACCTGGCACCTGGCCTACCTGCCAAGGTTGGTCGTTCCGCTCGGCGATAAGCGGAATCAAACTCGCCTGGTTCCCGGCCAGCCTTACTGGAGCGTGGATAATTCCCTGGTTGCATCGCGGGTGGACGGGCGTTGGGCCAGCAGCGTTGAAGGCAGTTTATCCGTGCCTTTCGGGGATGAGCGGAAGGGGAACCGCTGGGCCGTGGCCCTGAACGGAGCCCTGGGCTACCAACTCAGTCCCAGGGTGAAGATTGAGGGTGAGTTGCTGCTGAACCACCAGGAGTTTGAGCGCGATGAGGCTGCCTGGCTCAGCAGCCTGGCCGTGGGGGCGGTTATGCAGCTATCGCCACAATTGCGAATGGACGCGGCACTGATCCAGGGGCTTCACGGCCAGCGAGCCGACCGCTTGAACGTCTTGGTGATCAATTTCGTGGTCCAGCTCTAGAGGGAACTACTCCCTGACCGGGTGCTTGGAGAGTTTCCGCTGCAGAGTTCGGCGATGCATCTTCAAGGCCCGGGCCGCCGCCGAAATATTTCCGTGATGGGCGAGAAGAATTTTTTGCAAGTGCTCCCATTCAAGGCGTTTCACTGACAGGGGCTTTTCCGCAACTGGAACCGTGTAGTCCCCGGCTTCACGTCTCAGCGCTGCGACGATCTCATTGGCATCCGCCGGTTTGGTCAGGTAATGGGTGGCCCCCAGCTTGATGGCTTCCACCGCCGTTGCCACGCTGGCGAATCCGGTTAGCATGACAATACGGGTGTGCTCATCCAGGGCTACCAACTTGCTTACCAATTCCAGTCCGGATTCGGTTCCTATACGCAAATCAACCACCGCGTATTCGGGAATATGTTCGGCTGAAATACTGGCGGCTTCGGCCAGGTCGTATGCAACGTAGACATTGAAGCCCCGCTTGCCCAGGGCCTCTCGCAGTACCCTGCAGAAAGCTTCGTCATCATCCACTAGTAACAGCGTTGGTGCATCGTCCTGGTGGGCATGTGTTGAACTTGGCCTCATGTCATCGACCACCGGGTTAAGAGCAAAAAACCGGGAGGGTTACACGGGCCATGGCTCCGCCTTCGGGAAGATTGCTCAGAACCAGGTTCCCGCCCAGTCGCTGGATGGTTGATGTCGCCAGGTAGAGACCGACGCCCATGCCGCTCTTCTTTGTACTGAGCATTTTTCTGCCCGGATTTTCCACGATCTCCTGTGATATACCCGGGCCGGTGTCGATGATTTTAATCGTTAGCAGGGTCTCGCTCCAGCCGGATTTCACGGTGATCCTCTCGTAGGAGGCATCTGCGGCATTGTCCATGAGATTATGCAGGGCCTGGGTCAGGGTCGGCTCCACGAACAACCATGCGGAGTCAAAACGGCCAGTGATTCTCAGGTCCAGGTCGGTGTCAGGATTCATGTCCTTCCATTCGTCCATCAGGTCCTGCAGGTACCCGCGTACCGACATGGCCTTGCCACTTTCCGCCCGGGCCGCACCGGCCTTGCTTGAGAATAC
>JBFFTZ010000269.1:0-2801 GCA_041571575.1 Gammaproteobacteria bacterium
AGGGTCTTCAGGCACTGCTGGGGGCCGATCTTCAAGGAGCCGCACAACTGATCGATGCTGCGTACATCCGGGGTTGCCACTTTTTCCAGTTCACTGGCGGGCGTCGGGCGGGGATCAACCGGCTCCTTGGCCGGTGCGACTTCAACATTGGCGGCGTAGGCGTCGCCATCGGAGAACGCGATGGCGTCTTCACCAGAATCGGCCAGCACGTGGAACTCCTGGGATTCGCTGCCGCCGATGTTGCCGCTGTCCGCCTGCACCGCCCGGAATTCCAGCCCCAGTCGGGTGAAAATCCGGGAGTAGGTGTCATGCATCACCTGGTAGGTTTCGGCCATGGATTCCTGGTTCAGGTGAAAGGAGTAGGCATCTTTCATGATGAACTCGCGGGAGCGCATCACACCGAAACGGGGGCGAATCTCGTCACGAAATTTCGTCTGGATCTGGTAATAGTTCACCGGCAACTGGCGGTAACTGCGCAATTCCCTGCGCGCGATGTCAGTGATGACCTCTTCGTGGGTAGGGCCAACGCAGAATTCTCGCTGGTGTCTGTCATTGACTCGCAACAGTTCCGGGCCGTATTGCTGCCAGCGACCGGATTCCTGCCACAGTTCCGCTGGCTGCACGGCAGGCATCAATAATTCCAGGGCGCCGGCTCGGTTCATTTCTTCGCGAATGATGCGCTCGACCTTGTGCAACACCCGAACGCCCAGGGGCATCCAGTTGTACAGGCCGGATGCCAGCTTGCGGATCAAGCCAGCTCGCAGCATTAACTGGTGGCTGACGATCTCGGCATCGGCCGGGACTTCTTTCAGGGTATTCAGGGGGAATTGGGAAAAGCGCATGGGCGAGACGAGGCTCCGGCTGACGGTAAAAGCGCTTATTGTATCCGCCCAGCGGCTGTTGTCTCCAGCGCAGTAAGCATCCCCGGCCCGGAAAGCTCGTGGCATGCACCCGCCCGGTGACCAGGAAAGAGGCTATCTTTTCCTGCCAAATGTCGTCTTTGCGTGGCAAAATGATCCGTTATGAGCAAAGAATCAGAAAACGGCGGTTCAGCCGCGCGGGGCAAAGGCATCTACCTTTTGCCCAATATGCTAACCACCGCAGCGTTGTTCGCGGGTTTTTACGCGATTGTCGCGGCAGTGGATGGCAATTTCGGTAACTCCGCCGTGGCTATCTTCATCGCCATGGCGCTGGACGGCCTGGACGGGCGGGTTGCCCGTATGACCAGTACCGAGAGCGATTTCGGCAAGGAATACGACAGCCTCTCTGACATGGTGAGCTTCGGCCTGGCGCCGTCTATCGTCGTCTACCAGTGGGGTCTTGCCCGGCTGGCGGAGTACGGCTGGGCATGGGGCAAGCTGGGCTGGCTGGCCGCATTTTTCTATACCGCTGCCGCAGCCTTGAGACTGGCGCGTTTTAATACCCGGGTAGGAATTGCAGACAAGCGATACTTTGAAGGATTACCCAGTCCGTCTGCTGCCGGCGTCGTGGCAGCCATGGTGTGGTTGTCCTACGACCTGGAGCTGAGCGGACTTACCGCCCTGGCCCTGGCGTTCTTCATCACTGCCGCGGCCGGCGCCTTGATGGTGAGCACCTTCAAGTATTACAGCTTCAAGGACATCAATATGGGCGGAAAAGTGCCCTTTCCCACCTTGTTGCTGATTCCCGCGATATTCATGTTAATCGCGGTTAACCCACCGCTGGTTCTGTTCTGCCTGTTTGGCGGGTTCGCTTCTGTGGGGCCGTTATTCTGGCTGATTCGCAGAAACCGAAAACGCAGCCCTCCGACTGATTCGGAGGAATAGCCGAGATGGCTGGACCGTCCAATCGGCTGGCCTACCTGGACGCGATGGGAATTCGCGCCTGGGTCCCCAGGGATGCCTCCACCCAGGCCGAACAGATTCAAGAGTCTGAGGCCCCTGAGCCGGCACCTGAGCCTGCCGCCGGGTCGGTAACTTCCCCGGCGCGTCGGGCAAAGGCGCCAGCGAGGGCAAACGGGCTCAAGCTAGTTCGTGGCGCGGCTGATGAGCCTGTCGAGTGGACTGCTTTGCGCGAGGAAGTGGCTGCCTGTCGCCAGTGCAGCCTGTGTGAGAGTCGTACCCAGACGGTATTCGGGGTTGGCGACAGGCAGGCGAGATGGCTGGTGGTCGGTGAGGCCCCGGGGGCTGAGGAGGATCAGCAGGGCGAGCCATTTGTTGGTCCGGCAGGGCAATTGCTCAGCGCCATGCTAAAGGCCGCCGGTCACACCCGGGAGCAGGTGTTTATCACCAATGTTCTCAAGTGCCGCCCCCCCGAAAACCGGGATCCCCACAAGGACGAGTTGGGCGCTTGTTCGGCTTTCCTGCTGCGGCAAATCGAGTTGATCAAGCCCAGCCTGATCCTTGCGGTGGGGCGCGTGGCAGCCCATCACCTGCTGGAGACAGATATTCCGGTGGGAAGGTTGCGCGGTATACGCCATGTGCATGCCGCAACCTCCATCCCCGTGGTGGTCACCTACCATCCGGCCTACTTGCTGCGTAAACCCAGCGAGAAGCGCAAGTCATGGGACGACCTTCGCCTGGCACTGTCATGTGGCGAGCTCCCGTCATGAGTGCGGTTCGCAGCGAGGACATGATCCGCTTGCGTCCCATGACCGCCGAGGACGTGGATGCAGTGGTAGAGCTGGAGCGTGCCAGCTATGCCTACCCCTGGACCGCGGGAATCTTCAACGATTGTTTGCGCATGGGCTACTACGCCTTCCTGCTTGAGACCGAGGACGGCATCCAGGGTTATTACATGGCGTCGGTGGCGGTCCACGAGGG
>JBFFTZ010000270.1:0-2742 GCA_041571575.1 Gammaproteobacteria bacterium
TCGCGTTTATTCACCTGGATTAACACCGATGCCCAGAACCCGCCTTCGTGACCCAGTTCCTGGGCTGCCTGGAGCAGCTTGTTCGCTTCATCGTAGCGACCGGTGTAAATGTTGAGATAGGCCAGGTTGACATTGGCACCGGGCGACAGGGGATCCAGGTCATAGGCGATACTGGTTTCTTTTATGGAGTCTTCCAGGCGACCGACCTGGGTCAGGAATTCTCCGTACCACAGGTGGGAAGTGGGATTACGGGGTTCCCTGGCTATGGCCGCCTGGTAATAGCTCTCCGCCTCCAGCCACTTCATTTTCATTCGGGTCAGGTCACCGAGCACCGCGTAGGCTTCAGCCTGGGAGTCATCCAGTTCCAGGGCACGGCGGGCTGCCTTCTCGCCCAGTGGGAAGACGTCTTTCTCCGGCACGTCGGAATAGGTGGGTAGCGTTATGTAGGCGGCGCCCAGGCTGGACCAGGCACGAGCAAAATCGGGGTCCAGGTCGATGGCTCGCTTGAACAGGTCGATGGCCCGGGTGATATTTTCCTCACCCCGGCGCTGCCAGAAGTAGCGTCCCTGCAGGTAGGCCTGGTAGGCATCCAGGTTTTCGGTGGGCTTTTGGGTGTCCACCACGGTGGCGGTCTTGCCGGCGCCCAGGGCTGCCTGCAAGGCCTCGACGATATGCCCGCTGATTTCATCCTGGATGGCGAATATATCTTCCAGTTCCCGGTCGTAGGTCTCCGACCAGATGTGGCGGTCGGTATTGACCTCGATAAGCTGGGCGGTGATTCGGACCCGGTTACCTGCCTTGCGAACGCTGCCTTCCAGTACGTGATCGACTTTCAGTTGTTCGGCGATCTCGGGGATGGAGATGTCCTTGCCCTTGAAAGAAAATGAGGAGGTGCGCGAGGCCACTTTAAGCGTGCTGACCTTCACCAGCACATTGAGTAATTCTTCGGAAATGCCATCCGAGAAATATTCATTGGCCGGGTCGTTGCTCATGTTTACAAATGGCAGCACGGCCACTGAGGGTTCGGAGCTTGCTGCCCCCGGCTTGCTGAACGAGGCTGGCTGGGTGTTGCTCGTAAGTTGCTTTTCGCTTGCCGGTTCAGGCACATCCTGCACATTGACCTTGTAAAGCAAGAACACTACCGCGATAGCCAGGGCAACAATGATTCCACGGTCCAGCTTTTTGCCTGTTACCGGTGTGATGGACTGGCTTCTGTCCACGTTCTTTTCCAGCTTGATGCCTTCGGGTGTTTTCTCGAAGGCCCAGGCGAAAATAAGCGCCAGGGGGAATCCAAGCAGCATCAACAACAAGACTGTTTTCATGACCCAGGCGGGCGCCGCAAACGCCTCCAGGGCCAGGTCCGCAACCTGCGCCAATATCCAGGCAGTGATGATGTAGGCCAGGCCTATGCGCACCACATTGCGTCGTCTGAGTTCCTGGAAAAAGCTGCTCACGAGAGTGTCTCCTGAGCGCGGATCGCCCTTCGAATTTGATGCGATCGGACGGGAAGCAATCCCAAATAGACCAAGTATAAAGGCCGATACAGGCCCGTAACCGTCCGGTCATCCCTGTTTAATGCGGGAATGCGGCGGTTTTGTGTGGGGCGTATATATTTTTGTAATCCTTCGCCCATCGGGTACCCGTTTCTCTCTAGGTCATTGAAGACTATCAGAATTAAAAATTGGGCGTGATTAATTTTTGGATGGGCGGTGAACGCCTCTGCCTGGTCTGGCCGGGCGCAGGCTTTGGTCATCTCGGCATGAGACCCATTTAGGAGAGCGTTATCCAGAGGCAACGGCGCAAGACAGGGTTGCCGACGGGGAAGCAGGAAAGGGCGGTTTCGGCTCTTTATTTGTGGTGCAGTTGTGTTCTGTACCCGGACACGAAAAAGGGCCCTCGCAAGGGCCCTTTCTCCTTACTAATTTGTCGATCGCCGAGCGTTACTCAACCGTCACTTCGGCGTCTTCCACGATGACCGGATAGCTGTAACCGGCTCCAAAATCCTTTTCCAGGACCAGCTTGCCCTTGACAACTACAACGTCGCCCACGGCCGCGGCACTCTTTGAGGTAACCGTCAGGTCATGATTTTTGTCAGCGGCATTACCGGAGCCATCCTGGATATGGATGAAATTCGTTCCCATCACGTCAGCGTTATATTTAACGACCTTGCCGCGCAGGGTAACTTCCTTGTCGGCGTAGGCGTCTTTGTTGGCGAAAAGCTCGGCAATGTTCTTGCCTGCTTCCACCGCCTCAACTGCGACCTCTTCGACTGCTGCGCTGGGTGCTGCGGTATTCGGTGACTGGGCTACGGGCGCGTCGGCAGCTACCGGAGCCTGCGCTGCCGGAGCGGCGCTCAGATTCTGCATCCCGCCTACGAAATAGACCACTTCAAAGTCGCGATTCAGGGCGGCGCTATGGAAGTCTGTCATGGGCATGCCCTGGGGGGCCTGGACCACGTCGCCGACCGCGACGGTGGTTTTCGGACCGGCCAGCCAGATTTTGTTTTCGCCCGAGCCAAGTTGCACATAGGTATAGCCCGCTGCATCGATGGTCTCGAGTACGGTACCCCGGATCATACCCTCGGGTATCGGAGCGCTCAGTGCGGGGTTGACGGCAGCCGACTCTTGGTCAGCTTTGCTGCAACCGGTTTGGGTAACTGCCAGGCCCAGGCCAGTACCCTCCTGTCCCCTGCTGGAAAAGAAAGGCTTGAAGATTTTTTCTAAGTGTTCGTCCTCTATTCCA
>JBFFTZ010000271.1:0-2724 GCA_041571575.1 Gammaproteobacteria bacterium
ATCGACGGTGCGTTGTCTGTGTACCTGGTTCATCTCGCCACTTAAGGCTGCGCTGGCAAAGCCGCGAGCCTCGAGTTTCTCGGCCAGGTCCACCGTGGCCAGGCGGGTGCGAACGAACACCAGCATGGCGTCGATCTCCTCTACCTCGAGAATGCGGGTTAACGCATCCAGCTTGTGTACGCCCTGCACCTGCCAGAAATACTGGGAAATCGTGGAGACTGTGCTGGTCTTGGTCTTGATGCGGACTTCTGCGGGGTTGCGAAGGTAGCGCTCGGCGATGCGCTTGATGCGCGTCGGCATAGTGGCCGAGAACAGGGCTACCTGCTTGTCCTTGGGCATGTAACCCAGGATCTCTTCGACATCATCGATAAACCCCATGCGCAGCATTTCATCGGCCTCGTCCAGGACC
This sequence comes from Gammaproteobacteria bacterium, assembly GCA_041571575.1. Classification (GTDB taxonomy): domain Bacteria; phylum Pseudomonadota; class Gammaproteobacteria; order Steroidobacterales; family BM003; genus CAKZML01. The sequence continues at coordinate 410 of JBFFTZ010000271.1, forward strand.
ACATGACGCAGCTTGTCCAGCTTCAGGGTGCCGCGTTTGAGGTGATCCTTGATACGTCCGGGGGTGCCGACGATGGCGTGTACGCCGCGGCGCAACTGGCGCAACTGGTGGTCCATGCCCTGGCCGCCGTACACCGGCAGCACGTGGAATCCCTTGAGGTGACGAGCGTAGGATTGCATCGCCTCGGCCACCTGAAGCGCCAACTCACGGGTAGGTGCCAGCACCAGCATCTGGGGCTGGGCCACTGAAATATCTATACGACTGAGCAGGGGCAGGGCGAACGCGGCGGTCTTGCCGGTGCCTGTCTGTGCCTGGCCAATCAGGTCGCGACCTTCCAGCAATGGTGGGATCGCTCCCAGCTGAATGGGCGAGGGTGTCTCGTAGCCGAGATCGTTGATAGCGGCCAGCACGGAATCGGCAAGGCCGAGATCGGCGAAGCCGGGAGTAGAGTCTGTTGACATGGGGAACCTGTGAGGAATCGGCCAGTGAGCCTGTGATAATGCTACCGCACCTGTGGTCGGAGCGGCCGCCGATTATACGCTATTTCCTTGCTCAGCACACAATCCTCTGTTAGGGGCTGCCCCATCAATGGCCAAAAATTTGTCGGAATCTGGAGATTTCGCGCCAAAAAATAATCGAAAAAGAGTTTAATAAACAATATCTTGCCGGGTGGCTCACCTGGCGAGCCACTACCCCCCTTAAGATAGTCTCCAGCGGCAATTCCGCCCCGAAATACTAAGAGGTGACTGATTTGAAGCGGTGAGAGCTCATCTCGCCCTGGTTTCGTGCCCGTGGGGCGAGGGACCGGGACGTGAGTGGAATATGGGCAGAACAGGGCAGCAAATCTCCTGACAATATTTCCTCTCACCGCAAGTGAGAGAGGAAATATTGCCTAGGGAGCACAAGGGATGAACAGCACGATGCATAACAACACAATTGCCAAGACCTTATCCGAACTAACACTGGGTGAACCTAAAGTCTTTGAAGACCTGACGGCGTTTCCGTTGCAGGGATCACCGGCGGACGTGAGGGATTACCTGACGCTGGAACAGGCACTGTCCAGCAAGACTGCAAGAGTAACCGAGGTATCCGAGTCAGGCTCGGTGCCGGAATTGAAATTTGTTAATGACGGTGTGGCGCCTGTCTTGCTGCTCGATGGCGAGGAGTTGGTGGGGGCCAAGCAGAACCGGATTTTGAATCTCACTATCCTGGTGCCGGCCCGGAGTTCTATTCTGATTCCGGTGTCCTGCGTGGAGCGTGGTAGATGGTCCCGCCGCAGCCAGGAGTTCTCGGCGGCAAGGCGAACCATGTATGCCAGGGGTAGGGCGGAAAAGATGGAACATGTATCGGCGGCTATGTCTGTTGGGGGATCCCGGCGGGCCAACCAGGGCGCTGTCTGGGCGTCGGTGACGGACAAGGCGGAGTGCATGAATGTGAGCTCAGACACAGAGGCGATGTCTGACATTTACGAGAACCGCCAGCAGAAGCTGAATGAGTATATGAAAGCTTTTCCGGTGGCGGACGACCAGCGTGGCGCAGTGTTTTGCTTGGGAGGACGTGTGGCCGGCCTGGAGTTGTTCGATCGGCCCGCTACCTTCAGCGTCCTGATGCCAGCCCTGGTCCAAAGCTATGCACTGGATGCTATGGAAGGACGTTTGCACGGCGGAGCGCCCGAGGCTGAGGCGGTGGCCGAGTTCCTGTCGGACCTGGGTCAGTCGGTTCCCCAGCGGTTTGACGCCCTGGGCCTGGGTCAGGACCTGCGATTCCGCAGCACCACGGTGTCTGGGGCTGCACTGGAGATTGACGGTGAACTGTTACATCTACTGGCATTTTCTCGCCATAACCACGGTAGCGGGGGTAGGGCGGAAGACGACAGCCAGGCACCGGGCTATCAAAGTCGGGTAGTGCCATTCAGTCGGCGGCGGCGTGGACATTAGTGTTGAGGCCCAAGAGTTGGAACTGGAACAGGCGCTCAGCCGTCACGCCAGGGTACGGATGCAGCAACGTGGTATCCCGCCCCAGGTGGTCGAGTCATTGCTCCAGTGCGGCCGCGTTCAGCATGACAATCATGGCGGGCGGATCATCTTCTTCGATCGCGGTGCGTGGAAGGTGGCCTGCCTGTGTGGATTCCGGGCCCTGGTACCGGCGGCGGATCGCTACCGCCGAACCTATCTGGTACTTGGCGGTGACGGGATGGTCAAGACGGTAAGTCACCGTTACAGGCGTATAAGGCGCCACTAGGGTGTACCCCGGGCAGGAAAGGGAACCTGCCCGGGGTCTGCTTCGGATCCAGGTATTCGGTTTTTCGTTGCCAA
>JBFFTZ010000272.1:0-2708 GCA_041571575.1 Gammaproteobacteria bacterium
ATTTCTGGCGCCTCGGACTGGGCCAGGGCAGAACGGTATGCCTCGGAATATTCCAGCAGCTCACCCAGGCGCTTTACACCTGCGTTAGTGTGCAAAAAATCACTTGATGGAACGAATCCGCCGTCCACCGCTTCCTGGAAATATGCCTCGGCGGCTTGTTTGTCCCCGGACTGGGCATGCAGCAATGCATCGCAAAAATCAATAAACCAGAAGGAAATCCCTCCATCCCGGGCGGCCTGTAAACGCAGCCGGGCCTGGTCCAGGGCCGCCTGCTCCTGCTGGGTTTGCTCAAGATTGCGGTAGGCCCAGGCCATGTCCAGGAATCGCGGCACATTAAAGTTGTCGTTTCTTCCAAGCTTTTCCTGCAGAGTCGGAAATATCCTCTCAAATAATTCTGCCGCATCCGAATATGCGCCCTGCTCAAGCCTTAATTCGGCCAAGCCCAATGCGGTGAAGCGTGTATCCAGTTCGCTCCAGTCGTCGTTACGTGCCAGGGCCTTTTCCAGGAGTGCTTCCTGAAGGGCCGCGGCCTCATCCAGGTTGCCCTGGGCTCGCCGCAACCAGGCCGTCGCTCGAACCACCCGAGCATCATCCGGTGATGCACGCCGGGCCTTCTCCACCCAGAGCCTTGCACAATGCATGTCACCCAGGTCGGAGCAGGCGTATCCCAGCGAAAGAGCAAACTCGGTGGAGTCGGGTTCCAGTTCCTGGGCCCGCATGGCTGCTTCCAGGACCTCGTCCAGGTTCTGGGTCAGCCAAAGCCAGCGGGCCTTGGCATCCCATGCGTTGGCAGCCCGCGGATTTCTCTCTATTGCCTGGTCAATGTAGCGCATACCGTTATTGACGTCGCCCCGGCTCAAGGACCACCAGGACATATTGCTAAGCAGGTTGGTGTTTAGGGGATCCAGTTCATAGGCGCTGCGCAGCACCTGCCAGGATTTCTCGTACTGCCCGTCACTCTGGTAGCGGATAGCCAGCCAGGTCAGGGCCAATGTGTTAACCGGATTCAGTTCCACTGACTTTTCAAGAGCCATGACGGTGGTCATCCCCGGAAAATCGCCGGGCTGCCGAAACTCGTCAAGGTACAGGCCGAGTGTCGCGTAGACTTCGGAGAAGTTCGGCGCCAGCGCCAGGGCCTTGTCCAGGTAAGGCTTGGCGTGTGTTGCGGCCTCTTTAATCTGCAGATCTCCGTAGTTACGGGTACTGAGGAACATCCAGCTGTCGGCAAGACCCGTATAGGCAAGCGCGTAGTTCGGATCAATGGCCACCGCCTGCTCGAAATGGCTGATGGCCTTTCGCAGGGCTTCGGAATTTCGTTTTACAAATTCGTAACGCCCAAGCAAATACAGATCGAAGGCCTGGATATCACTGGTTGGACGTTGCGCCAGGCGCTGGGTGTCCTCCTCTCCCAGGCTCACCTTCAGGGCCTTGACCACTGCCGCTGAAATCTCGTCCTGGATGGCGAAAATGTCCTCGTCAGTGCGATCAAAGGTCTGGGACCACAAGTGGGCGCCATCGTTCACGTCAATGAGCTGGGTGATGACCCGCAGCCGATTACCGGCTTTTTGCACACTGCCTTCCAGCACAGTGGAGACACCCAGTAACCGGCCAATCTCACGGATATCCTGGTGCTTGCCCCGGAAGGCGAAGGACGAGGTGCGGGCTGCCACTTTCAAGTCGCTGACCTGTGCCAGGGCATCCAGCACGGTGTCCGCCAGACCATCTGAAAAATATTCTTGCTCTGGATCGGAACTCATATTGGCGAAAGGCAGAACAGCCACCGACTTGGCTCTGGCAGCCTGCTCGATTGACCCTGTTCCCGCCGCATCAATTTGCGAGGACAAACCGACCGCGGACTCGTCAGACATAGGCGTCTGCAGATAAAACTTGTCCACCAGCAGGAATACCACTGCGATGCCCAGGGCAATGATTATCCCCCGGTCCATCTTCTTACCCGTCACCGAGGTTATGGACTGGCTGCGGTCAACGTTCTTCTCGAGCTTCAATCCTTCCGGGGTTTTCTCGAAAGCCCAGGCGAAGATCAGCGCGATGGGAAAGCCCAGCAGCAACATCAACAAGGTGACCTTCATCACCCACTCCGGGGCAGCGAAGGCATCCAGCGCCAGGTCAGCGGCCTGGGCAATCAACCAGGCGGTGACCACGTAGGCCAGGCCAACCCGGAACACGTTGCGGCGCTTTAGCTCTTGAAAAAAGCTGCTCATGGGTGCGATCCGAACGAAATCATATTCGAACGGATGGTATCTGCTGCTTCGCTTAACCCTTCCTGGATAGCGGTAGAACAGGATTTAGCGGAGCGCGTACATTCTTCTAGTTCTTCGCTCATCGATCACCTGGCATTCCCTAGGTGCTTGAAGCATATCAGATTGTATTGCGAACAATGGGATTTTTTGACTAAGTCCAAACCGGGTCACGGGAAAGAAAAAGGGGTCGAACGGCATCCATGAGAATGTCAGTTCGACCCCACTATCTTCAAAAAATATCTACGATCGATTTAATCCGATTATAGATTCCGGACTTACCGCTCTTAGCGCTTCTGCCTTTCCTCAGGCGACATCCCCTTCAGGTACTTGAACATATCGCTATCCGTGGACAGTACCAGGGTGCTGTTGGTGGCGATGATGTCCTTGTAAGCCTGCATGGTACGAGTGAACTCGTAGAAATCCCGCGATTCGGCACTCTGGTTATAG
>JBFFTZ010000273.1:0-2593 GCA_041571575.1 Gammaproteobacteria bacterium
ATAAACGCGATTATGAGCAGGCTTTCAATACGGTAGTCGGGCTGGAGAAAAAATTTAACATCCCTGGAGGAAGTTTTTCTTTCCTGTTCAAATCATTATTGGATGGCACGCAGGCCGAGGCTGCCGAAAGGCTCATGTCTGAGGAATTCAAAGACAATGCGGAATTCGTGTTCTACAGCCTGATCGACCTGGGGCGTTTGGATGATGCATTCAGCTACATCAATGCCAGGTTCGCGAATATACAAGGCAACCAGTATTTCGACCTGTGGGATCGAAGATTATCGGCATTCCGCAGCGACCCGCGGTTCCTTAATCTCGTAAATCGGATGGGACTGGATGAGTATTGGCGCCAGGGGAACTGGCCGGATTTATGCCGGCCCGAGGGCGAGACAATCATTTGCCGTTGACGGCCTACCCCCGGCAACCCTTTCCCTGACCGCTTCAACCCATAACAACAATTATTAATCGGAGCAGGCCCATGCAAATCTGGACCCAGGCCGCCAAGATGGCCGCTCAAACCCCCGCAGAGAGAAATCGCTACGTGGATTTCCTGCGCTCTGTCTCTATCCTGGTGGTCATCATAGGTCACTGGCTGATCGCCACCGCCTACTTTGTGGATGGGTCGCTGTCCCCGGGGCACCTGTTGAAATCCGAACCCCAGACCCAGTGGCTGACCTGGCTCTTCCAGGTGATGCCGATATTCTTCATCGTCGGCGGTTATTCCAACGCGGTGTCACTGGAGAGCGCGAAGCGCAAGGGCACGGCCTACGCCGGTTGGTTGTCCGCCCGCTTGAATCGATTAGTCGCACCCTTACTTATCCTGCTCATCGCCTGGGCCGCCATCGCCCTCATCATGCAGTTATCCGGGGTGGGTGAAAAAGTCATCCAGTACGCCTCCCAGGCTGCCCTGATCCCGACCTGGTTCCTGGCGATCTATATCGTGGTGGTGATACTCGCTCCCGCCACCTACCGCTTCTGGCGCCGCTTCGGCTTCGCCTCTTTCTGGGTCTTTGCCGCGGCAGCGGCCCTGGTCGACATCGCCTTTTTCGCCCTGGGCTGGGAATGGCTGGGTTGGAGTAATTACCTGTGGGTCTGGCTGGCAGTCCATCACCTGGGATTCGCATGGCGCGACGGCCGCATGGGCAGTCGCATGCAACTGTTGCTGTATTCCGGCGCGGCATTCGCGACCCTCTATTGCCTGATTTTTTACGGGCCATATCCGCTTGCCATGGTGGGCTCACCCGATCCGGGACTCAGCAACACCCTGCCACCCAAGGCCACCTTGCTGGTGCTCGGCGTCTTCCAGTTCGGCCTGCTCCTGTCACTGGAAGAACCGATGCGGCGGGCCCTGGACAGCCTGAGACTATGGACCGCGACCGTACTCATCAACAGCATGATCATGACCGTCTACCTCTGGCATATCACCGTGATGGTCGTGGTCATTGCCCTGCTCTACCTAGCAGGCGGGCTGGGCCTGGGAATAGAACCCGGCACGCTTGCTTGGTGGCTCACCCGACCCATCTGGATCGGCGTGCTGATGATTTTGCTCACACCCGCAGCCCTGGCGTTGTCGCCCCTGGAACGTCGTTCACGTAGTCCCGATGCCCCCATTCCTTCCGCGGTACGGCAAATTTTCGGCGCCCTTATGATCTGCCTGGGCGTGTCCCTGCTGGCCATGTATGGCTATGCCGGCGGGCCAATACCCCGGTTAGACCTGGCAGCATTTGGCCTGGTGTTGTTCGGTTCAGGCATCAGCGGCTTACTTCCACGGTTTAAAAGTTAGGCTAGCGGCTGTGACGGGCATCTCCTGACAAAGGATGGGCTGTCCGCCCATCCTTTACCCCTTGCGGGCTATTACTTAACATTGTGATCAACTCTATTCAGGCTAGCGGCAGATAAATCTTGGCAAACAGACCTCCCTCGGGAGCAAGCAGCGCACACGCAAACAGGGCCATACAAGCCATGCGCGAGCGTGACTACGCCACCGCGATCAAACACTTCGAGAAACTCGGAAAACATCTACGGTCGGATGCCCGACTGGCCAAGGCTGCCGGATTTGCCCACCTGCAGACAGGCAATAATGAGCGAGCGGTATTTTTTCTCAATGCATCGCTCAGCAATCATTCTTCGCAACCGGACGTGCATGCCGCGCTAGGTGATATCTACCAGCGCCTGTCAAATAAAAAAAAGGCTCTGTCTCATCTGAAAAAGGCGCTGGCACTGGCGCCTGGCGAGCCCGAACTACACTACAAGCTGGGACTGGCCTTGCTGGGTTTCGATGAGCCAGGTGAGGCTGCCGCGCAAATGCGTGGGGCCCTGGCGATAAATCCCGGTTTCACCAAGGCTCAACTCGGACTGGGGCGGGCATTGACCGAACTTGGCCAGTTCGAGGAAGCAGAAGCCGCACTTGTGGAAGCAGACAAGCTCGCTCCAAAGAACTATGCCGTGGCATTCCGGCTTGGAAAGCTCAGAGACAAGCAAGGTCAGCGAGAACAAGCCATCGCCCACTACAGGGAAGCGGAAATCCTGAGCGACCACAGCGCCCCCACATGCGAGGCGCTGGCCTTGCTGGACTCGCTCCTGGCCGTCAAGG
>JBFFTZ010000274.1:0-2581 GCA_041571575.1 Gammaproteobacteria bacterium
ATGTAATAAACAGTAAGATGCAACATCGATTTGCTCTATATATTCACTTGGTGATTGCATCTTTAGTTGCTTCGCTAATTATCGCCGTTTCAGTGCTGGTGGTTGGATTCAAGGTGGCCTCCTGAAGGTGGTGAGTAATTAGGCCGGAACCACAATTAGCACCGTATAACAATGGTCGAATCGCAGTTAACGTCTCACAAAGAACGTAGCGGTCGCCCAGAAGCCATTCAACGCTCCCATGTGGGGGCACTTTTGGGGGCACTTGCAGGTAATGGAACTGACGATTGCCATATATTTTAGAGACTTATCCTGACTATTCGGTAGACGCCGCCTCCACCAATAAAAGAAGGCCACCCAATCGGGTGGCCTTTTTTATTGGCGGGTGTGTGAGGGTGAGAAGCCGCGTTCCGGGTTCGACAAGCGAGCCGCAGGCGAGCGCAGGACGTTGGAGCGCAGCGACGACGGTCCCGACCAACGGGAGGGACGAGGCCCAAAGGGCCGAGCATTCCCGCCGCATTACCTTGCAGCGCCTGCCTCCCTTAATCGGGGTCGAACCGCAATTTATTCCCCTGTCCGCACGGCGATTTCCCTGTCACCGTGTCCCCATGCCTCGTAAACCACGACTGTTCATTCCCGACATGCCCCAGCATGTGCTCATGCGCGGCGTGGACAAGCAGGCCGTGTTCTTTCAACCGTCCGACTACGAGCTCTACCTGGAGGTACTGACGACTGCCGCGCGCCGGTACAAGTGCGACATTCACGCCTACGTGCTGATGACCAACCACGTGCACCTGCTGGTCACGCCTGCCAGGCCCTCCACCATCCCCCGCATCATGCAAGCCCTGGGTCGCGAATACGTGCAGGCCATCAACCGGCTGTATGGGCGCACCGGCACCCTGTGGCAGGGCCGATACAACCCCTGCCTGGTACAGGACGACAAATACCTGCTGACCTGCCACCGGTATATCGAACTCAACCCGGTACGTGCCGGCATGGTGCAGGGACCCGGCGAGTACCCATATTCCAGTTACGCGTGCAATGCACTGGGCAGGGACAACCCGATGCTGACACCCCACCCTACCTACCGCGCCCTGCACAGCGACAACGAGAAGCGCCTGCAGGCCTATCGCGCCTTGTTCGAGGAGGAGTTGAGCCCGGCGGTCTTGCAGAAGATTCGCGACGCCACCGAAGCCTGCCTGGTGATTGGGAACGACCGCTTCAAGGACCAGGTCGAGAAGATGCTCAAGCGCTCCGTGCGTCACAAAAAGGCAGGCCGGCCCAGGAAGAAAAAGAAGAAATAACTTTGAGGATGGGGCCTGGGACGATTAAGGTGGTGAAAACTTCCAATAACAAGAAGGGATGCGAGAACAATTAAAACCTCATCCGACAGTCAGGTAGTCAGGTCGAAAATCGCGGTTCGACCCCAATTTTTTATTCGTCTTATCAAACCGGCGGCAGCACCAGCTACCTGGACCGGGATGAAAGCGGCGCGCTAATCATGGTGAAGCGCGGCTCCTACAAGGATCACTACACCTTCAGCGGCAGTGCCCTGCTGAGCGAGCGCAACGGCCAGACTGCCAAGCAGACCGATTACATTTATTTGAACGGCCAACTGGTGGGCATCTACGACGGGCAGCTCAGCAACGTGATCAACGGCCACCTGGGCCAGCCCCTGGCGATGTACAGCGAGACCGGAGCACTGGTGTGGCGGGGCGTGATCGACGGTTTCGACATCAAGGTGAGCACTCAGACCCGCCCGCTCAAGGCGCGCTTCCCGGGGCAATACGATATATTAGGCAATGGCCTTTACTACAACTACTTCCGGGACTACGACCCGAAGCTTGGCCGCTACGTGCAGAGCGATCCAATCGGGTTGGGCGGCGGAATGAATACCTATGGGTATGTGGGTGGGAATCCGTTGAAGTTCATCGATCCACTTGGATTATGGACTGTAGGTATTAGTTTTAATGTCAGCGGTGGCGCTGGTTACGGTGGCACTGGAGGCATTAACTTTGTATTGGGATATGGTGAAAGTGGTTTTAGTGCTGCTATGCAGCGGGTTGTTGGCGGCGGCTCCTATGCTGGCGCAAATGCTGGAATTACAATAAATTTAGAGGTTACTGATGCTGACAATACATCAGAGCTATGCGGCGTGGGATATCAGGTTGGCGGTTCGGCCGGGGTAGGACTTTACGGCGAAGCCAACATGTTTTTTGGAAATGGCTATGTAGGGCTTTCAGGGGGTGTTGGTTTGGGTGCTGGTGCCACACCAGCTGCTGGTTACGGCTTTGTTACGCATACGAGTAGTTATCCATGATAGACGTGCTACCTAAGCTACTTCTTTCTTCGTTTATTGTTGCTGCAATCCTCATGCTATTGGCTATGTATTGCATTTTTAAGATTAATAGGCTCGCCAGAAACTTTTTAGAAAATCTATATGAGTCTGATATAGATTCGTACACGAGAATGGTCAGCGGCCGTGGTTCTTCCTGGATTGAGAGAAAATCAGATTCAGTATCTGACTTCTCCTTGTGGTGGAAACTTTACAGAGTAATTTATCTTGATGGAGATGGTGAGTATG
>JBFFTZ010000275.1:0-2498 GCA_041571575.1 Gammaproteobacteria bacterium
GGCAGCTCCCAAGCCCGCAGCACAACCTGCCCCGGCTCCGGCAGCTCCCAAGCCCGCAGCACAACCTGCTCCGGCTCCGGCAGCTCCCAAGCCACCGTTACCACCGACGAGTGGCCCCAACGATAAGTGCTAACAAAAAAAAGCCCCCGTGGACATCCACGGGGGCTTTTTTAATGCTCGAGAGTCTTAAAGTACAGTCACCCGGTTCTAGCCAGTTGGCCCCGAATTCTTGTCTATTTCCTTTAGGAATCCCCGGGACGCTGAAACCACTAAATCCAGGACGTACTCAAAACCATTGACGCTTCCGTAGTACGGATCCGGGACGTTTAGCTCAGTAGCGCCCTCGTGAAATTCCAGGAACAGTCGAATCCTGCCGCGGTACTCCTCTGGACAACGTTCAAGCAATAATGCCTGGTTATCCTCGTCCATGGCCAATACGTAGTCGAAACTCTCAAAGTCAGAATCCTCGACCCGGCGCGCGCGAATAGTCGTCAGGTCATAGCCCCTTTCAGCTGCCGCACTCACCGCACGGTGATCGGGAGCCTCCCCAACGTGGTACGCATGGGTGCCAGCAGAATCAATGTCCACATCCAGATGTGGCGCGTGATCCTGTACGATTTTTCGAAACACACCCTCAGCTGTAGGAGACCTGCAGATATTTCCCATGCACACAAATAGTACTCTCACTCGATTCCTCTCTTGATCTACAAATCCGGTCTCAGGAGCCTGACAAGTCTTTGGCAACTCGACCCAGGTCCTCTTCGGTGTCCACCCCATGTCCCGGTGAGCAACTGGCAAGGGCAACCATAATGGTCATACCCATTTCCATGGCCCTGAGTTGCTCAAGTTTCTCCGCCAATTCCAGAGGAGAAGGCTCTGCGGCAGCTAATTTCTTCAGCGCGCCAACCCGGTAGGCATACAAGCCGAGATGGCGCCAGGCACCTTCAAAGTGTTGCTGCGACATCAACCCTTGTGCGGCCGAATCACGAAACCAGGGAATCGGCGCGCGACTGAAATACAAGGCCCGGCCGGTAAAATCAGCAACCACCTTGACCGCATTGGGATTCAAAAATTCTTCCACATCGACGACCGGCGTCGCGAGTGTCGCAATGTTCGCGTCAGCCCTGCCGGCGAGCAATCCGGCGACCTGGTCAATCAATTCCGCAGGCAGGCCGGGTTCGTCGCCCTGTACGTTGACCACCATTTCCTCGTCGGACCAACCCCGGATAGCGGCGACTTCCGCTATCCTGTCCGTACCCGAAATATGATCAGCACGGGTCATGCAAACCGTCGCTCCAAATCCCTCGCATGCCCTGCTGATGCGTTCATCGTCCGTGGCAACAACTACCTCGCTGGCCTCGCTGGCCATGGCCCGTATGAAGACATGCTGAATCATGGGCAAACCGGCGATCAGGCGCAGCGGCTTACCCGGCAGTCGAGTGGAACCATAACGCGCCGGAATGACGACTTTGAAACTCACTTGTCCAATTCATCCAGGCTGACTTCCCTGGCCTCTTCTTCAAGCATGACCGGCACGCCGTCCCGCACAGGGAAGGCAAGCCGATCTCCACGACAAACCAATTCCCTGTCGGCCTCGCGGTACACCAACGGACCCTTGCACAGCGGACAGGCAAGTATGTCCAATAATTTCTTATCCATCTCTAACCCCTTGGAATACGTGTAATGAGATCGTCCAGCAAGCGACTCAACCTGGCCTGATCGGAATCGCTAAATTGAGCGGTGACCGGGACATACCACGCGTTCGACCCGGCAAACTCCCGACATTTTACGGCATCTTTCTCAGTCATCAGGATTTCATGTCTATCATGAAAGGTTAAATCAGCTGCCAGAATTCTGGAATGATCAGGCAATGGACTGGGTAAGACTTTTATATTCTGTCGCCGCAAGGAATCAAAAAACCTTTCGGGGTTCCCTATTCCGGCCAAGGCGTGAACTGTCTGCCCGGCAAAGCTATCCAGAGACCGCCTTCCCTGCCCATTGACCGGCAGAACGCCATCGGGTCTTAGACCCATGACCAGCGCACCTGGATGCCGACCCTCGTGGTCGCCATTTACCACCACCATATCCACTTCCCTGAGTCGGGCTGGGCCTTCTCGCAGGGGACCGGCTGGAATACACGCACCGTTACCCAGGCCTCGTTGTCCGTCTATCACGACAATTTCCGCATCCCGGGCCAATCGATAGTGTTGCAAGCCGTCATCACTGATTATGATTTGAACTCCTGCGGCAACCAGTTCCCGCGCAGCAGCCACCCTATCCGCCCCTATCCAGACCGGCACGCCCGATCGGCGGGCAAGCAACAATGGCTCGTCCCCTACTTCGGCTGGCGGGCTGTCAGGCGTAACCTTCTGTACTGTCTCCGTACCACCGTAACCACGGGAAACAATTCCTACCCGGATACCCCGGTGTTGCAGACACTCCGCCAGGTGAAGAACCAGCGGGGTTTTGCCGGTACCTCCGACAGTAATATTGCCTAC
>JBFFTZ010000276.1:0-2454 GCA_041571575.1 Gammaproteobacteria bacterium
CACCGCCAAGGGCGGCGTAGTACTGAACATCGCCCGCGCCATGAAACTGCCGATTCGATTCATCGGCATCGGCGAGAAAGCCGAAGACCTGGACATTTTCAGAGCTGGAGATTTCGTTGACGCCCTGCTGGGCGCCGGGAGCGAGCCAAGTTGATTCGTTTTGAACAGGTTGCCAAGCGCTATCCCGGAGGGAGAGAAGCCCTGTCGGAGTTAAACATGAGCATGGAGAAGGGCGAGATGGCCTTTCTGACCGGCCATTCAGGCGCCGGGAAAAGCACCCTGCTTAAACTGATTGCCCTGATTGAACGGCCCACTCGCGGGCAGGTCATTATCAACGGCCAGAACACCAATGGCGTTAGCAGGCGAAAAATCCCCGCCTACCGCCGCCAGATCGGCATTGTGTTCCAGGACCACAAACTGCTCTACGACAGAACCGTGATGGACAATGTTGGCCTGCCCCTCGTCGTGCAGGGCATCGGTCACCGGGAAGTCGGCCGCAGGGTCAGGGCGGCCCTGGACCAGGTGGGCCTACTGGGTAAGGAAAAACTGTTTCCTGTGGGGTTGTCCACTGGTGAGCAGCAAAGGGTAGGCATCGCCCGGGCAGTAGTCTCAAAGCCGGACCTGCTTATTGCCGATGAACCCACAGGCAACCTGGATCCCGAGCTTTCCCTGGAAATCATGAGCCTGTTCCAGCGCTTCAACGACGTGGGGGTCACCCTGTTGATCGCAAGTCACGACCTGGCATTGGTTGAACGACTTGGGAAACGCCGGATCATCCTGGAATCAGGGCGACTGAAGCAGGGCAGCCAGCCCGGGGGGTTCCATAGATGAACCGCCGTCGATCCGTCCGCAAGGATACGCCGCCCCGAGCTACCAGGAGAAAACCCAGCGGATCCGGCCCCGGACTTCCGGGCCTGATCAAGGCTTATTTCACCCGGCATGCACAGAATTTATTCTCCGCTCTGGGTCGCATGGTGCGGCAACCGGTAGGCAGCCTGCTTACCGTGACGGTGATCGGCATCGCCCTTTGCCTGCCTGTCGCGTTGCACCTGCTGGTGGTGAATGGAAAAGCCGTTACCAGCAGCTGGGACAGTGCCGTTGACTTGACCGCCTACCTGAAAACCGGCCAGTCAGGCGATGCGGTCCAGAAGCTGGCCACCAAGCTGCGCCAGCGGTCGGACATTAGCAACGTGGACGTGATTCCTGCAGACAAGGCGCTGGAAGAATTCCGCGAACTATCCGGTTTTGGTGAAGCCCTGGATGCGCTGACCTCCAATCCCATTCCTGACGTGCTGGTGATTCGCCCCACAGAGGAAAACCTCAGTGCGGCCAGCGTAAAATTGTTGGCCGACGAGCTTGCCGCCTGGAAAGAGATAGACCTGGTTCAGGTGGACACTGCGTGGGTGGAACGCTTTCACGCCCTGCTGAACATCCTGCGCCGGGCCGTGACCCTGGCCGCCGGCCTGCTGGCTGTGGGCGTTGTGGTGATAGTGGGTAACACCATCCGGCTGGATATCCAAAGCCGCAAGAGTGAAATCGAAGTCTGCAAACTGATTGGCGCCAGTGACGCCTTCATCAGGCGGCCTTTCCTGTATAGCGGATTCTGGTATGGCCTGGGCGGGGCATTCATTGCCTTGCTGGTGGTAAACGGAACCTTGCTGCTGCTGCAAAAACCCATCCGCCAGGTGGCCGGGCTGTATGGCAGCAATTTCGAGCTCATGGGGCTGGATCCAGCCTTTACCCTGCTTATCCTGGCCGGGGGCTCTGGCCTGGGCTGGCTCGGCTCTTGGTTGGCGGCAACCCGCCATATGCGCCTGATCGAACCAGGCAAAGATTCTTAAGTATCTGTTTTATAAGGGCAAACAAAAATTTTTCCGTTGGAACTTAATGAAGGGTTAGCACTCTAATCGCTTGAGTGCTAAAATTTCTCGTCCCAATGTGGAGGTGTGTCTGAAAAACATGAGCAATGCTTTGGCAATTCGCCCTACAGATCTTGTTCTTGCCGGTCCGGTAGGCAGTCTGGATGCCTACATACAGGCGGTATCCGGTATTGCTGTACTGAGCCGGGAAGAAGAGCACGATCTGGCGGTACGGCTCCGGGATGAAGAAGACCTGGAAGCCGCCCGTGCGCTGGTGCTTTCTCACCTGCGCTTTGTCGTACACATCGCCCGGGGCTACTCAGGTTACGGCCTGAACCTGGGCGACCTGGTACAGGAAGGCAACGTGGGCCTGATGAAGGCCGTAAAGCGCTTCGACCCCGATGTGGGCGTGCGACTTGTGTCCTTTGCAGTGCACTGGATACGCGCCGAAATTCATGAATACGTGTTGCGCAACTGGCGACTGGTCAAGGTGGCCACCACCAAGGCACAACGCAAGCTGTTCTTTAACCTGCGCAAGGCAAAGAAGAACCTGAGTTGGCTCAACCAGGAAGAGACCGAGGCAGTTGCCCGGGAC
>JBFFTZ010000277.1:0-2390 GCA_041571575.1 Gammaproteobacteria bacterium
AGCTCTCTTGGGATGAATTTTCTGTCCTCCGAGCTTGCCCGGGGGCTGGATGGCCTTGCCGGTCAACTGGATAAGCTTCACGCTTCCCCTGGCCAGGAGGCCGATTCTATCCAGGACCCCGGTGCCCGGCTGGAGGCCCTTCTTAGGCTTTATGTAGGCGGCCCCCAACTCGCCAGTAATAAAAAAGCAACTCCCCTGGCCATCGTGGTCAGCGGAAACCTGGAGCCGGAAGTGTTGATCCCGGCCCTGGAGCGGCGATTCGGCAAGTTGGTGCCCGGTGCGCCCACCAGTTCGGCACCCCAAGAGGCCCCTCAGACGCAGGTCTTCTCCGGCATGCCCCACCCGGTGGCCCAGGCTCAGCTTGGCTACGGCGTGATTGCCCCAGGCCTGTCTAGCGCTGAATCTGCGCCATGGCGGGCGCTGTTGTACATACTCAGTCATGGCTACGAAGGCAGGCTGGGTAAAGAGGCTATATCAAAACGTGGCCTGATTTATTACATCGACAGTAATTATTACTCGGATTCCGAACGGGGCTGGATCAGCCTGGCCATGGGCGTGGATCCCCGGAAGCGCGAGGCCATGGCCGCCCTGTTGCAGGAGCAGTTGCAGGGACTTATTTCCGATCCACCCACTGAGGCGGAGGTCCGGGAAGCGCGGCAGCATTTTCTTGGCCGCTACCTGACCCAGAATCAGAGCAACCCGGAGCGCACAAGCTTCCTGGCCAGGCAGTGGATTCAGCATGGCAGGCTGTTGAGCGACGAAGAAATCGTTCGCCGCATCGAGTCCATCACCAGGGAGCAGGTGCTGGCTGTCATTCCGGAGTTTGTGAACGGGACCACCGTGGTGGTGGATTACCAGATCCCGCCGGGGGAATAGTGGTTTCAGGCTTCAGGCGGAGCGTGTTATACAAGCCCAATCAACGGGCCTTGTAATAACTCGAACAAGACGAGAGCAAGCATGTCAGAACGGGTAATTGGCGAGTATCCAAAGGGCGGTGGGCTGCAACATTTCTGGATGCCCAAGGGCAGCGCCCAGATTCCCCGAATCGCTCGTGGTGAAGGCATGTATGTGTGGGATGAACAGGGCAATAGCTACATGGACTGTACCTCGGGACCGGTAGTGGTCAACCTGGGTCATTCCAACCCGCATGTCCTCGATGCCATGCGCAGGCAAGCCGCAAAGATTTGTTACTCCTATCCCACGGGATTTGAAAGCGAGGCGAATACGGAATTGGCCAACCTGCTGACAGCAGAGGCCGGCGAAGGGTTTGACCGGGCATTTTTTGTTTCCAGTGGTTCCGAGGCGATGGAAAAATGCCTGGAATTTGCACGGCTGTTTGCCCTCTCCCGGGGCCAATCGTCACGCTACAAGCTGATCAGTCGAAATCCCTCGTACCATGGCAGCAGCCTGGGTGCGATGGGCTTGAACGGGGACTCCGCAAACTCGCCCATGGCGCCCATGTTGCACCCCTCGATTCAGATTCCCGCCCCCCTTAGTTATCGACAACCGCCCGGCTATAGCCGGGATAGTTACGCCAGGCACTGTGCGCAGTGCCTGGAGGAGGCAATTCTCGAAGCAGGGCCGGAAACCGTGCTGGCCTATGTCATGGAGCCGGTGATGGGTCTTACCGGGGGCGCCCAGTACGCTCCGGATGTTTACTACACACGGGTAAGGGAAATTTGCGATCAATACGGCGTGTTGCTGATCTATGACGAGGTGATCAGTGGCGCCGGCCGCACCGGGCGCTTCCTGGCCTCTCACTGGTGGCCCCGGGGGCGACCGGACCTGGTGACCTTCGCCAAGGGCATAGGCAGCGGGTATTACCCCCTGGGTGGATTCCTGGCTCCGGATGCCATGGTCGATGCAGTGGTGGCGGCAGGGGGTTTCCACCTTGGTCACACCTACAAGGCGAGCCCCCTGGGCTGTGCAGTGGGACTGACCGTACTGCAAGAACTCAAGGAACAGGACCTGATGAGTCGTGCCCTGGAGCAAGGCGAATACCTTCGGAAACGCCTGGTTTCTCTGCAATCTTCAATAAGCATCCTGGGGGATGTCAGGGGAATCGGGCAACTGAATGCCATCGAACTGGTTTCCGACCAGGCGACCAAGGCCAGGATGTCCGCCAGTGTGGATGTGCAGGCAGAGATTAAGCGACTGGGTATGAAAGAAGGCCTGCTTATCTACGCCCGACGCACTTCTTTCGGCAAGTTCGGAGACTGGCTCATGATGACGCCACCACTGATAGCCACGCGCGAGGATATCGACGTACTGGTGGAGCGGCTGGAGAAGGTCTTGCGAACGTACCAGGATGACCTGGCCGCCCGCGGATTCCTGGACTAGGAGCCCGCTACCCGACCGTCTCCACTAGTCTTCGTGCAGTGTACGCTCGA
>JBFFTZ010000278.1:0-2212 GCA_041571575.1 Gammaproteobacteria bacterium
AGCCAGCCTGGACGAAATTCGCCCCAAGGTGACCGCGGTGATGGATACCTTTGAGCTACCGCCTGGCGATAGCTGGAAATTCGGTCGCGGCGTTGATCGCCAGGACGAGACCCAGCAGATCATGATGGTGAATATTCTCCTTGGCGTTGTCCTGATTTTCATTGTCATGGCGGCACTGTTCGAATCACTGCTCTACCCCCTGTCGATCATCACATCCATCGGCTTCTCCGTCATCGGCGTATTCTGGTTCTTCGCTGTAACGGGGACCACCTTCTCTTTCATGGCCTCCATCGGCATCATGATCTTGATCGGCGTCGTGGTGAACAATGGCATCGTACTGGTAGACCATATCAACAACCTGCGCCAGGAAGGCATGGCACGTAACGAGGCCATCATTATCGCCGGTCGGGACAGGCTGCGACCCATCCTGATGACCGTAGCCACGACCATACTCGGGCTATCTCCGCTGGCCATCGGAACCACCCAGGTAGGTGGTGACGGCCCGCCCTACTACCCCATGGCGCGAGCAATTATCGGCGGACTGGGATTTTCCACGCTGGTTTCACTGGTGGTGGTGCCAACCACCTACATCTGGCTGGACGGCCTTTCCAAGTGGGGAAGCAAAGTTATGCGTACGGCCCGGCAGCCCATCGAATGGAACCTCCGGAAACGACGTGCGTAGGGCAATAAGCTAACGAACCAGGGTGGAATAGACGTCCCAGAAGTCCTGTGCAAGTACATTACAGGAGGCAGAACTGTCTCGTGTGGCATTGCGGGCCACTTGGTCCAGTGATTCGGCTCTCGGGATCGTGTCTTCTTCGGTAAGGAACTGGGCGGCCTCAATCAGGCTTTCAGCACATTGTTTCAGTCTGGAGGAAAAGGCTGGATCAGACTTCAAACCGGCCATGGCAATCGGGATAAATTCCATTAACTTCGTGCATTGATCCTTTGTGCCATAACGGATCTCTTCAATGGGCATGACCACAGCATCTCTGGCCTTGCTCGCAAGTCCCTTCTCAGAGTAATAACTGTGCATGTGCTGGGCCAAAGCGATCACCGCCAGGTTAGTCATGCGCTTTCCCACAATTCCCACCCCTTGAAACTCGGGCGGTACCTCTGCAGCGATCCGCGATTGCTTTGAATTGAGTTCCTCATACTGGGTGGTTAGCGGCTCCAGCCTCGCATTTGCCGCCACAATCTCGGCTTCCAGGGGACGGCGCTTGAAAAAACCCAGGATTCTGTGCATGGACTCCATCTTGGCATGTTGTCTCTTTATCTCGCCCTGCAGCCGGGATATCTCGGTGACCATTGCCTGCATGGTTTCCGCCAGATCAGCCAGGCGTTGGCTGCGCTCACGATTGAACGCCATGACTTCTCGCTGGCGTTCCTTATCTTCTCGTTTGCGATACAACTCGGCCGCGAACTTCTTCAGCTCTGCCGCACTGGTATTCCACAGATTACGGAACTGGTAATAAACAATCGCATTGAAGCCGGTCTCGGGATTGGCGAACAATTTAGCCAGCGATTCGATCCGTGTCTCCGCACTTAGGGTCGCTGCCTGCTGTTGCTTCAAGGTTTCCTCGAGTCGATACCGTTGTTCGCGCAGGCGCTGAAACTCTTTCTTCAGGGCAGCCCGGTTCCAAAATAGCTGCATGAGGCGATCATCACCCTCGCCTACACCGTCTTGCCCCGAGTTTCTTTTCGTCATGCCTACGCCTTCCGCTGTGCGCCAACGCCGTCAAAACGGTGCCCAACATCAACACAGTATTCCAGCCATTTGTTAAGCATCATGTTCCGCTGCCAGCGCTGATGCAATGCCCTGCCCGGCTCGGTGGTATAGGGCTCCAGCACCCGGTGACGATGAATCCTTGAACACTGCATGGTCTCCACCATTCGAGCGTCGTGATAGACACGTACGGTCAGGTCGGGATCCGGCACGCTCTCAGCTCCCTCCTGGAACAGATAAGTCATGTGCATGGTGGTGGTATACGGCCCGCGGTCACGCACACTCAGGAACAGTGGCAAGTCATCGGCAGAACCTGAAACCTGCTCCACGGGCATGTCATTGAAATTTGGCAACAACGAAATAAGCCGGATGAAATTACTCTCGTACAGAGTCATCAACCCCACGAAGGTCCGGGGCTGCGTTGGCCGGTGTAAGGCTATGACACTGTCGCTAAGCATTGGCGAAATATATCACAGGGTATACGGG
>JBFFTZ010000279.1:0-2081 GCA_041571575.1 Gammaproteobacteria bacterium
AAGAGCTGTCTAACGGCGTGCCCATGCCGCCACCGCTGCCCGCCTGGGATGAAAGCCGGGTCACCGATGCAGACGAACATATCGTGGTCTCACATAACTGGAATGAGTTAAGACACTTCATGTGGGATTACGTGGGTATCGTGCGCACCAACAAGCGGCTGCAGCGAGCACTGCGACGCATAGAATTGCTTAAGAGTGAGATCGCCGAGTACTACGGCAACTTCCGCATTACCAGCGATCTGATCGAACTGCGCAACCTGACACTGGTGGCGGAAATGATCGTTCGTGCAGCGATGGCCCGTCACGAGAGTCGCGGCCTGCATTTCAATCGTGATTACCCCAAGACCCTGCCCCCCGACCAGGTCACCGATACCATATTGCAGCCCGAAGACTGAACTCGGCGGGCGTGCCCCTCGGTATCTGCGTAGCGAAATACTCATCCGCGACCACTAGACTCAGAAGTCTTGCTCACAATGGGACAGCTAAACCTTCACAGGCGGCTGTGCATCCAAGGTCACGCGAATGGAACTGGTCTGCCCCGCGGGCAACCTGCCCTCACTGAAAGCCGCCGTGGATAACGGCGCAGATGCCGTGTACATCGGATTCCGTGATGACACCAATGCCAGGCACTTCGCCGGGCTGAACTTCAACGACAAGAAAGCCCACAAGGCCCTGGACTATGCCCGGGACCGGGGCGTGCGGATTTTTGTTGCGGTAAACACCTTTGCCCAGCCGGCAGGGTGGGAACGCTGGACCCGGGCAGTAGACCTGGCCGCAGACCTGGAAGTGGACGCCCTGATCGCCGCAGACATCGGGGTACTGGCATACACGGCGGACACACACCCGGATTTGGCCCTGCACCTGTCGGTCCAGGCCTCGGCCACCAACGCCCGGGCACTGGATTTTTATTTCGACAACTTCGGCATTCGTCGCGCGGTATTGCCGCGAGTGCTGTCCCTCACCCAGGTTCGCGCCCTGGCCGAGGACAGCCCGGTGGACCTGGAAGTATTCGGCTTCGGCAGCCTGTGCATCATGGCCGAAGGTCGTTGCTACCTGTCTTCCTACCTCACCGGCCAGTCACCCAACACCTTTGGCGCCTGCTCACCGGCCAGCGCAGTGCGCTGGGAGGACACCGCGGACGGTGGACTGGAAACCCGTCTCAACGGGGTCTTGATCAATCGGCATGCCGCGGGCTGCAACGCAGGCTATCCGACCCTGTGCAAGGGACGATTCAATGTGGCTGGTCAAACCGGGCACGCCCTGGAAGAGCCCACCAGTCTGAATACCCTGGAGTTACTCCCAGAGCTTCGGCAACTGGGAATCAGCGCCATCAAGATCGAGGGCCGCCAACGCAGCCCGGCCTACGTGGCCCAGGTCGTACGCGTTTGGCGCCAGGCCATGGACGCCCTGGAGCAGGACCCGGAGCATTTCACTATCAAGAGCGAGTGGTCGAAAGTCCTGGCCGCCGCATCCGAGGGTTCCCAAACAACACTGGGAGCCTATTCACGCCCCTGGCAATAATTAAGTAGGTGCCTGAGATGAAAATATCCCTGGGGTGTGTGCCCTTCTACTGGTCTGCGGAAAACCTGAAAACCTTTTACGAGGATGTCGCCAGCTTGCCCGTGGATATCGTTTACCTGGGTGAGTCGGTGTGCTCCAAGCGGCGTGAATTAAGCGCAGGGGAATGGATAGAACTCGGCCAGGCGATCGGCTGTAGCGGGAAACAGGCGGTGCTGTCCAGCCTGGCCCTGATCGAGGCCAGGTCGGAATTGGCCACCCTGAAACGTCTGTGTGACAACGGGGAGATGATGGTGGAGGCGAATGACATGGCCGCCGCCGAGATCATGCATGAGCGGGGACTGCCATTTGTCACCGGCAACGGCATCAACATCTATAACGCCAACACATTGCGCGTGCTCCATGAACAAGGCCTGGTCCGATGGCTCTTCCCGGTAGAGTTATCTGCCCAATGTCTCGCCGACATACTCCGGGATGCCCGGGACATGGGCTTCGCAAACCAGATTGAAACCGAGGTGCTCAGCTATGGTCACCTGGGACTGGCCTACTCCGCGCGTTGCTTC
>JBFFTZ010000280.1:0-1990 GCA_041571575.1 Gammaproteobacteria bacterium
ATGGCGAGCCGGAACTGATCATGAACGTGTCATTGAACCAGATGCTGGGACGCACCCTGGTGACCTCGGGTACCACCTTGCTGGTTCTGTTCGCCCTGTTCTTCCTGGGCGGTGAGGGGATTCGCCCGTTTTCGGTGGCCCTGCTGGTTGGTATTTTTGTCGGTACCTACTCTTCAATCTACGTCGCCAGCGCGCTGGCCTTGCAATTGAAGTTGACCCTGGCGGACCTGATGCCGCCGAAGAAAGAAGACCTTGTAGACGATATGCCCTGAAGCGCTAGTGCTTCAGGGATTCGGGTAGCAGTGGCTGCAGAAGCCTGGACAAGGCTTCATGAATCTTGGGTGAGCCGGCGATCACGTTGCCGGTTTCCAGGAAGTGGCTGTCGCCACGCATCGTACTGATAATCCCGCCGGCCTCCTGGATAAGCAGGGCGCCGGCGGCGATATCCCAGGGCTTCAGGCCCAGTTCCCAGAATCCGTCAAAACGACCCGCTGCCACATAGGCCAGGTCCAGCGCCGCTGCGCCGGGACGGCGTACACCGGAAACATTTTCGACCACGGTTTTAAGCATGCCCAGGTAAGAATCCATGTGCTTGACGTTTTCCCGATAGGGGAACCCGGTGCCGATAAGGGTGTCCTTGAGATGAGTGGTCCCGCTGACGCGAATCCTGCGGCCATCCAACTGAGCGCCGGCGCCGCGAGCGGCGGTAAACATTTCCTGGCGTGTGGGATCATAAATTACGGCGGCTTCCAGTTGCCCGCGAACCTGCAAGGCGATGGATACGGCAAACACCGGGAACCCGTGTACAAAGTTAGTTGTTCCGTCCAGGGGATCGATGATCCAGACGTGGTCGCTGTCACCGCTAGCACCGCTCTCCTCGGCCAGGAAAGCGTGGTGGGGGAAGCTGCGACGGATGGTTTCCTTGATGTCTTCCTCGGCCCGCACGTCGACCTCGGTAACGATTTCGTTCCAGCCCTTGGCTGAAATGTCTTGTGAGCGGATACGGTTCAAATTGCGGAGAATTAGATCGCCGGCGCGCCGTGCCGCTCGCACAGCTATGGTCAGTTGTGCCTGCATCGTGGAAACCCTCTTTTGTAAACAGCGTTGCAGGGACCTGGCCCTGCCTTGTGGCGGCGAAGTTTAGCAAAAAAATCGTGTTTGAGTGAGCAAGTCTTTGCATGAAGTAGCCAAAAGGCGGGAGAATTGCTGCCCAAAGACTCAGTTCGGGAGTCAAAGGCCTTGGAAATGCTTGAGAATATTAGAATCGTACTAGTCGGAACCACCCATCCCGGGAACATCGGCAGCAGCGCACGGGCCATGAAAGTCATGGGTCTGAAGCAGCTGTGGCTGGTTGCCCCCAAGCTTTTTCCCAATGCCTCGGCCACTGCCATGGCCTCGGGCGCAGATGATTTGCTGGCCGAAGCCAGGGTGGTGGACACCCTGGAAGAGGCGGTGGCGGATTGCCGACTGGTGGTCGGCACCAGTGCGCGATTGCGCGCGCTGGCCTGGCCCCTGCAGACCCCCAGGGAAGCGGCCGAGCAAATTGTCCAGAGCCCGCCTGGCGGTCCGGTGGCGATTGTATTCGGTCGCGAGGCCTCTGGCCTGAGCAATGAGGAAATGCAGCAGTGCCACCGGATGATTCATGTGCCCACCGCCGAGGACTATGGCTCACTGAACCTGGCCATGGCGGTGCAAATTCTGTGCTACGAAATGCGCACCGCGGTGTTGGGTGGAAAGGGGATTGCCCAGGCACCGGGTTTTCCGCCTGCCCGGGCAGAAGATCTGGAGCGATTTTTTACCCACTTGCAGGAAGTGCTTGAGAAGACCGGTTTTCTGGACCCCGGCAACCCGCGTCACCTGATGGCTCGCTTGCGACGGATATACCTGCGTGCGGAGCTGGACGAGAACGAGGTGAATATCCTCAGGGGTATACTCAGTTCCTATGAATACGGCCGGGGAGGCGCCAAGAAGTGACGGAATCCAGCGCGAC